>PWGR01000020.1 GCA_003554565.1 Clostridia bacterium | reverse complement strand
TTGAAGGCTGCAGACTTCTCTTGCGCGGAAAGCCCGTCGGGCAGTACGCCCACTCATCCACATGCAGCGGAGCTGTCGGGTGCTCATTGACACCGCGATGCCGCAGATCTATCATAGCTAAGGAACAGTTCTTGCAGATGTTTGGCGCGTGATCAGGCTGCGAGGGTGGCGGAATTGGCAGACGCGCGGGATTTAGGATCCCGTGCCCGCAGGGCGTAAGGGTTCGAGTCCCTTCCCTCGCACAGGAGCGGGGCAGTGGTTCAACCGCTGCCCTGTTTGATACCTTCTCGTAATATTGGACATGCTCGCAGTCGATTGGTTATCATAGGGGCAGTCACTCGAGAGAGTCTTTCTTCCGTGCGAATTATGGTCGATGCTGGGAAAGGGGACCACTTGTGGTAAAGGCAAGAGTGGAGAAAAGTGAAGAGAAAGAGAACGTGCGCGTACTGCACGTACACATCGAGCCCGATAAGGTAAAGGAACACCTGGATGCCGCATTTCACAGTCTGCGCCGGGACGTGGAGATTCCCGGGTTCCGCAAGGGGAAAGTACCGCGGCCACTATTTGAGAGGCACTTTGGTGCCGAAGTGTTGTGGGAGGAAGCCCTCGAGGATATGATTTCGGAGGCTTATAATGAGGCCGTGGAGCAGACTGAGCTGGAGGCGATTGGTGCTGGAGAACTCGACCTCACGGAGCGCGATGCAGATGAGGGAGTCGAGTTCACCGTGGAGGTCGAAGTAATGCCGGGAGTAACTCTTGGGCAATATACCGGCTTTGACCTGGGGCTCGAGCTGGAGGATGTGACCGAAGAGGATGTCGAGGAGAATCTGCAGCGTTTTCTTGATTCTCGGGCCTCCATGATTGCAGTTGAGGATGAGGATGCCGAGCTGGCTCCGGGACTCATTGCTGTGTGCGATTTCCAGGCATACCATGAGGGTGAACCCGTTGAGCAGCTGCAGGGCGAAGAGGCCATGGTCGAGATCGGTGAGTCCGACAACCTTCCGGGGTTTGACGAGGCCCTGGTCGGTGCAGCGGCCGGGGATACCAGGGAATTTCCATCCGAGCTACCCGCAGAGTTTCCTGTTGATGAGCTTGCCGGAGAAGAAGTGACCTTCCGGGTGGAAATCAAGGAGATCAAGGAGAAGGACCTGCCGGAGCTTGACGATGAACTGGCGCAAGAGGAGTTCGGCGAGGATAGCGTCGAGTCACTGCGCGAATCACTCAAGGAGCAACTGACACACCGGCGTGAGGAGACAGCCCTCAATGATCTGGAGCAGGCCGCGGCCGATGCTGCGGTGGAAAATGCTGAGCTGGAAACCCCGGATGCGCTGGTCTCCAATGCCATCGATGAAATGATTTCCAACACCGAACAGCGCCTGGCGGGCCAGGAGATCACGATGGAGCAATTCCTCGCCTCACGCGGAATGGACTCGATGGATGAGCTCCGTGAGGAGTTTCGTCCACAGGCCGAGGCGCAGGTGAGAGAAATGGTGGTACTCGAGGCTATCGCTGCTGAGGAGGGCATCGAGGTCTCGGACGATGAGCTGGAGGATGAGATGGAAGAGCAGGCGATGTCCATGGGCATGGACGCCTCTTTACTGCGCCAGATGAGTATGCAAAACGACGAGTACCGCGACCGTATGATTCAGCAGATGCGGATTCGCAAGACGCGGGGATTTTTGGCCGCCGACGCAGATCCTGAATATGATGAAGTGAAGCAGAGAGTGGACGAAAGGCGCGAGAAGTGGCAGGAAGAGTACATGCAGCGTCAACAGGAGATGATGGAAGCAGAAGGTGATGAAGCGCAGGATCCCGGAGACGACCCGGGCACTGAGGAGGAGCGAACTGTTAACGGCGAACCCTCCGGGGAAGCCTAAACAGAATGTGGCGCCGGTTATTGGGAGCGTGACTGCTGCGGGCGGAAGCTGTATACTACACTCCAGCTGTCAACTGGTGCGAAGGAGGGAGCACAGGCAAATGAATCTCGTACCTATGGTTGTGGAGCAGACTGCGCGAGGTGAGCGTGCATACGATATATATTCACGCCTATTGAAGGACCGGATAATCTTTATTGGCAGTCCCATAGATGACACGGTGGCAAATCTGGTTATTGCCCAGCTTCTGTTTCTGGAGGCAGATGACCCGGATCGGGACATTTCCATATACATCAATTCTCCCGGCGGTAGTGTTGACTCCGGACTGGGAGTGTACGATACGATGCAGCATGTCAAGCCCGATGTGGTCACCTACTGTGTGGGGTTGGCTGCCAGCATGGGTGCCCTGCTCTTGACAGGAGGCACCGATGGCAAGAGATTCGCACTGCCAAATGCCCGCATAATGATTCACCAGCCCCAGGGGCAGGCGGGGGGAAGTGCTGAGGATGTACGGATATACGCCGATGAGATACTCAAGATGCGTCGAAGGTACAATGAGCTGATGGCTCATCATACCGGCAAGAGCATCGAAGTTATCGAGCGGGACTCCGATCGAGATTTCTTTATGTCGGCGGAGGAGGCCAAGGAATACGGCGTCGTCGACAGTGTAATTAAACGAGGCAAGAGTAAGAAATAACGCTCTCTATTCCGGCATGCGGCGGAATAGAAAGGAGAGGGAGGATGTTCAAATTTAGCGACGAAAAGGGACAGCTCAAATGCTCATTTTGCGGAAAATACCAGGATCAGGTGAGAAGACTGGTCGCGGGCCCCGGTGTTTACATCTGCGATGAGTGTATTGCCCTGTGCAATGACATCATCGAGGAGGAGCTCCGGGATGACGTCGATCTTGACATCGGTGAGATACCGCCTCCCCAGGAGATCCGTGAGTTTCTGGATCAGTACGTGATTGGGCAGGAGCGGGCGAAGAAGGTTCTGTCCGTGGCCGTTTACAATCACTACAAACGAGTGGGCATGGGCGGAAGAGCCGATGACGTCGAATTGGAGAAGAGCAACATTCTTCTTGTGGGCCCGACGGGTTGCGGCAAGACCCTGCTGGCACAGACGCTGGCAAGGATGCTAAATGTCCCCTTCGCCATAACTGACGCCACGTCTCTCACCGAGGCAGGTTATGTCGGCGAAGACGTGGAGAATATCCTCCTCAAGCTCATTCAAGCCGCCGACTATGATATCGAGCGTGCCGAGAAGGGCATCGTTTACATCGATGAAATCGATAAGGTTGCTCGGAAATCCGACAATCCTTCGATCACCCGCGATGTCTCCGGCGAGGGGGTTCAGCAGGCGCTGTTAAAGATTTTGGAGGGAACGGTGGCGAGTGTTCCACCGCAGGGAGGTCGCAAGCACCCGCACCAGGAGTTTTTGCAGATCGACACAAAAGACATTCTATTCATCTGTGGCGGGGCATTTGGCGGTCTCGACAAGGTCATCCAGCAGCGGGTCGGCAAGAACCTCATGGGCTTCGGCGCGGAAATCAAGTCGAATGAGGATGCCGGCATAGGCGAAGTTCTCGCACAGGTTCTTCCCGATGATCTCATGAAGTATGGCCTGATTCCGGAGTTTGTCGGTCGACTGCCTGTGGTGGCAGCGGTCGATCAGCTGCGGGAGGAAGAGCTGGTTGAGATCCTCGTCAGGCCCAGGAACGCACTGGTGCGTCAGTACCGCAAGTTCTTCGAGATGGACAAAATCGAACTCGAATTTAAGGAAGACGCGCTTATGGCGATGTCCACCGAGGCGATGAAGAGAAATACCGGTGCCCGGGGACTCAGGTCGATCATTGAAGACATGATGCTGGACATAATGTACGATGTACCGTCCCGAGATGATGTGGAGAAGATCATCATCACGTCCGAGACGGTGGACAGGGGAGAGGAGCCCCTGATCATCACGGTTGGTGAGGACCGGGATGAGGAAGAAACCGCTTAGCTGCAGTAAGAACGTATCGGGGAGTTTAATCCCCGGGGCGCTTGCAATCGTCCCGGGTTTTGCGTGTGCCCGGCATGGGCGAATGCTGAGGGGTGAAAGTCCCCTGTGGACAGTGGCCACGTTGAACCACTGGTATGGAAGGGCCGTGTCAAGATGAAGCCCTCCACAGGTTTTTGACCTTTTGACCCATTTGTTATCTTACTGAAGGCGCATTTTGTTCACTCCGTCAGGGTACAGGGGGCAGCGAGCGAGTGGGGCAATATGCGACGGTCAAATGTTCAACCCATAATCAGGGGCTGGATTAGCTACTACAGCAGCTTTTATAAGTCGGCGTTATACCCCGTGCTGCGGCACATAAACCGACCATTGTCCACTGGGCGCGCAGGAAATACAAGAAGTTCGCGCGAAACCGAAAGCGGGCAGAACATTGGCTCGGCGACTTCTCTCTGCCGGCCACCGATTGGGAGACTTATTCTCTGGATGACTTCTCCGATGCGAGGGCACTGGTGATATTCTTCACCTGCAACCACTGCCCCTTCGTGGTTAACTCCGATAAGTATACCCCTGTCAACGGCAGAGAAATTCGCCTCTGAGGATGTAACATTCGTGGCAATCAACTCTAACAGTGCCAACACCTACGCGGAAGACTCTTTCGACAACACGGTTGAGCGCATGCAAGAGCACCAGTTTCCCTGGGTGTATCTGCACGACGAGAGCCAGGACGTCGCGCGCGCATACGGTGCCCTGCGCACTCCTAACTTTTTCCTCTTCGAGAGAATCGGCGCCTGGTATACACGGGGCGGGCCCTGAACAATCCCGGTGAACCAGAGAAGAGCACTGCCAATGATCTGCAGGCAGCGCTCGAGGAGTTTCTGAGTGGACGGGATATAACCACGCCCCTCACAAATCCCCTCGGATGCAACGTGAAGTGGGAGGGCAAAGACCCCCACTGGATGCCGCCGGAGTCCGAGGATCTGGTCAAGTGAGCTGGTGTTGAAGGTCAAAAGGTCGGCGGCAGTGCACCCGGTTGCGCATCTCCGCCGCCGCCCATTCCCTGGCTGACCGCAATATACCTGGCACACTCCAGCGACTCTGCTCCATCCTCATTACCTGCACACTGCTGGCATTGGTGGGTCACTCATATGATCTGCGCAGGCTCTCTCCCATCTCATAAGCGGGACCTATCACCTCACCCACGCGGAGGTACTCTGCTTCCGTGGGACTCAGTATGACCGGATCCACCCGGGATATGGCAATGTCCCCTCCGACAAAGCACTCTTCGTCCACGTGAGTCTGCACGATTTCGCCAAGACAGGCCAGCATATCGCCGAGCCGGATGACCTGCACCATTCTGCATTCCATACTGACGGGACACTCCTCAATCAGGGGCACACCCTCCATCTCTCCGTAGAAGGTAGTGAAAACTCCTGATTTGTCTGTTTCCCGCGCAGAAACGATTCCTACATAGTCCGTCTGCACCACCTGTTCGCTGGAGGGAATATTGACGCTGAAGCCCGCACAGGATTCAATCCATTCATAGGTTGCACTCTGGCAGCCGATGCTCACCGCTATGGTCGACGGGGGACCGCCTATCATCCCACAGTAACCGACCGTCAGGTAGTTGACCTGTCCCCGCACCTCGGTTCCCACGATGACCGTAGGCAGGGGAAACAACAATGCTGTGGCCCCACAAGTTCGTTTGGACATGCCGGGCACCTCCCTCTGTTTATCTTGGCCACTCGTAGTCCGTCTCCCTCTTCAGACATCCTACACGCGGTGAAATGCGGCATTATATTGATGTCTACGGTGCGACTCGAACTGCTTTTGCCCCCGCGGGCGACATCGGATAAGATGAGGATACAGGTGCGCCCAGAATGGGAAGTGATGTATCATCAATGAGTGATATGTTGAAGCACTAGTAGTGTTCGCATCGGCTCCATGCTCAATACCTCCGACAGCAAGATCAGCAATGTGGGTACCGCCTTTACTCTGGTAATGGCTTTTCATGCTATCATGGACATTTCCGAACCAGATTTCCCGTAAACTGGTTCGATGCCCAGCAGCTCCGCCTGGCCACACCCTTTCTGGGCTTTCAGATAAGGGGGATAATCTTCATCCTACGCACCAGTTCGCAGAGATGCGGGGAGATCCACGCGGACTGGGCCTCCGCCTGGCGGCCATCATAGGTACGGTGATCGCGGATGTCATTGACGGCATCTACTCCATACTGAACCCGCACGCCTGGTATGCTGGGCAGCTCCTGTTTCCCTGGCACGTCCGCACCTGGCAGGTCAACCCTATGTCCATGTGGTCAACCACCGCGCTGACGTACCCAGTCCTGGCCCTACGCTATCTGCTCACACCAACCTGGTTTCTGATCCGGGATCTCATGGACAGGACGCCGCGCTCAGCGGCGTGAGATGCTGCGTGCAGGATGGGTGGGCGCTCTCCGCTGTCAAGGGATATGGCTGCCATTACCGGGCCGCGGGTGAAGGGTTGCCACTACACAACCACCGCGCCAGGGCGTTATTAGTTTGTGGTGCTCCTGCCGCGGACCCTCCGCCCGCTTGCCGAGGCCATCTGTGAACGGATCCAAAGTGAGTGCTCACAGACCGGGGACAGCCCGGAAGTGCCCGTATCACTAGCGCTTGGCACTGCCGTGAAGGACGGAATCGATCAGGATATTTTTGATGTTCTGCGCCATTCGGAGGACTGGATGTATCACAATAAGCTTTCGGTCAGCACGAGTGCAAGGAGCGCGGTGCTGAGGACCTTGCTCAACTCTCTTGGCGCCAAGAGCCACGAGACGGAAGAGCACGCCCTGCGCCTGCGCCGCATGGTATTCAGCGTGGGTGAGGAGATTGGCTTGAATCCCTCTGAGATTAATCGACTTTCTCTTTTGGTATCCCTGCACGATATAGGTAAGATAGGCGTAGCCGAGGACATACTTACCAAGTCATCAGAACTCACAGACGAGGAATGGGCGATTATGAAGCGCCATCCGGAGGTGGGCTATCGCATTGCCTCTGCCACCGATGAGTTTTCGAACGTTGCGCTGGACATCCTCTACCACCATGAGTGCTGGGATGGTAGTGGGTATCCGCAGGGATTGAAAGGCGAGGCGATTCCGCTTCTTTCCCGCATTGTCGCCGTCGTGGATGCCTACGATGCGATGACCAGTGAGCGTCCGTACAGTGAATCTATTTGTCAGCAAGAGGCATTATTTGAGCTGAAGTTGTGTGCGGGCAGTCAGTTTGATCCCAAGATTGCTGACGTGTTTGTGCGTTTGGCAGAAGAAGGCAGGATCTCCTGAGCAGTATACAGTATATGCGTTTTCGTATCTGGGTTCACCAGAAAGCAGTCGTCGCGTCGTTGTCTGCCAGGCATGTGTGCGTTTTCCGTGGATCGGCATCCACTGCATTGACACCTGCAGCTGTTTACGTGTTGATCATCTTTTGTGCTGCGGATGCGCAAGTGGAAGGGGTATCAGTCTCTCTCCGAAAAGCGCCGGACTCATCCTTCCGTCTTTGCCCCGTTTTCTGACTCCATTTGCAAACCCAGCCAGCCCCGTGGCTCATTCCGTCCTTTTGATCGTTTGGAGGGATTTTTCAAAAGGATTGGGCGACTCAGGTGCGAAGGACGGAGATTGTTGTGAAAGGAGGATGAGCATGAGCGAGCGCATTGCTCTGCGCACGGCCACGCAGAGAGACCGGGAGAGAATTCGGACCTGGGTGAGGAGGCCTGAAGTTGCCAATGCCATGGGAAGTGGGAGGTGCGACGACCCGGTGCCTCCGGATGACGGTGGGCAGGTTTTCATGATGATACGGAGACGGGATGATGAGCCCATAGGATACATAGAACTCCGTGATATGAAACACGGGCGGCGGGCAGCTGAGCTGCTCATGTGTATAGGGGATCCGGCAGACCGTGGAAGGGGCTATGGCCCCGAAGCGCTTGAGGAGCTAAAGCACGTGCTGCCTCATGTTGGCCTCGACGCGGTGTATCTGCGTGTGTTTACCGACAATGATGTTGCTGTTCGCTGCTATGAGAAGGCCGGTTTCACCAAGACTGCGGTGCAGGAGGGCACGCTGCGCAGGGATGCTCCTTCGAAGTACCTCATGGAGTATTGGGTGTGATGCTGCTGTAGGGATCTCCCCCTGGAGGTGGGCTGAAAATGTGCTCCCGGATTGTCGATAGGTAATACGGGAGCACATTATACGGGGGAGAGGTGAAGGACCATTTCATCTACTGATCAACTAAACGATGCACATGTAATACTGGTAATAGATGACCAGAAGTATGCCATATCTGCATCATGCGTGCGAAGCATCATCAAACTGCAGTGGCTGACCTACGTCCCCGGTGCCCCCGAAGGTGTGGTCGGTGTACTGAATCTGCGCGGAGATGTGATCCCCGTCATCGAGTTTGCAAGCCGGAACGAGGGCGAGCACTTTCTGGCCCTCGTTCTTGAGATTGAGGGTGACGTAGACCAGTTTGAGGTGGCGCTCTCCATCGATGAGGTGCTCACGGTAACGCGCGCCGAGTTGGAAAGTGAAGAGGTTGATGATGTGGTTCGGGATGATGCGCGGATTGCTGATGTGGCGTCTCTCGATGAGGAACCAGTTCTCGTCGTGGATGTGAGTAAATTGGTTGGAGATAGCCGTGAGGTGATCGCATGACCGGCGATATTGATCTGACCAGAGAAGAGCGGACGACATTCGTCAGCGAGGCTTGCGATCAAATCGATGAGGCGGAGGAAATCCTGCTCGAGATGGAGGCCGCCGGCGGGCAGTTCGGGCGTCGGTCGGACGATACAGAGAAACTCGCCACCTTATTTCGGGCCATGCACACAATCAAGGGGAATGCAGCCACGGTGGGACTCAGCAATATCGAATGCATGGCCCACGTGGCCGAGGACATGATGGAAAAGGTCCGTGCGGGTGAGGTTGCTGTGGGGGAAGAGGTAGCCGATCTGATGCTGACCGCAGTTGATCAGCTGCGGGATATGATAGATGATTTTGCCTGTGAGCGTCCTATGACTGACCCCCCTGGTGACCTGCTGCAGCGAATCCGAGCCAGACTTGAGCCCGGGGATGAGGCGTCGCAGTCTGCCGCCGGCGATGAGGTCGGTCCGGCAGAATTCGACAATCTCCTGAAGGAACTGTCGTCGTCTGCGGATTGGGCTGAGGAGGAGCGCCTGATCACCGTGGATGTGGATCTTTCCGAGGATGCCGATTTGCCCGCGGTCCGGGCCCTGCAGTGCATCATGGCGTGTGAAGAAAATGCTCGTACTGCTGCCTCCAGGCCGCGGAGGGATGACCTCGAGGCCGGCCGTGTGGGCGATGTCAGAAAAGTACAGTGCCTGCTGGTCAGTGATGCTGAACCCCAACACGTGCAGCAGGCGATACGGCAGATCACCGGTATTTCCGACGTGCAGGTCACTGTGCGGGATGATCGGCCGATTGCAGTGCAAAAACAGGCAGAAGAGGATGACGGTGTCGAGGCCCGGTTCCGGGGCAACGGATCTTTGCAGCAGATTCGTGTTGATGTGTCCGTCTTGGATCGGTTAATGAATCTCAGTGGAGAGATGGTGATCAACCGGAACCGTCTCAGCAGCCTGGTTCGTGAGGCGCGCGACGCGGATTCGGAGGGTCTTTTGGAACAGATGCAGGAGACCGTGGAGGAAATGGGGAGGGCCACCATGGACCTGCAGGAGGATATCATGGAGATGCGCCTTCTCCCCCTGGATGATCTGTTCCGGCGTTTCCCCCGCATGATGCGGAACCTGCGGAAGTCGTCCGGAAAGGCATTCCGTTTCACAGTGGATGGCGGAGAGACCGAAATTGACCGCAGTCTGATGGAGGTCATAGGTGATCCTCTCACCCACATACTGCGAAATGCCGTCGATCACGGAATTGAATCTCCGGAAGCCCGTGCTTCCGCCGGTAAAGATCCCGAGGCAGAAATCAGGCTTTCCGCCCACCGCAACGAAAGCAGCATTGTGGTTCAGGTGTCGGATGACGGGGCCGGAATTGATGTGGATGCGCTGCGGGATAACGCACGCGACAGGGGGCTCCTCTCACAGGTGGACGAGACGATTTCCGACGAAGATCTGCTCGACGTGATATTTTCCCCCGGATTTTCCACCTCCGAGAAAGTGACCGAGATTTCCGGGCGTGGTGTCGGTCTGGATGTAGCCCGCCGAAATATCGAATCGGTAAACGGGAACATATCCGTGCAGAGCTGGGCGGGCAGGGGCGCCGAGTTTCGCATCTCGCTGCCGCTGACGGTGACGACCGTCAAGTCATTGCTGGTCAGAATCGGTGGTCAGGTGTACGTTGTGCCGCTGTCATCTGTACGTGAGACGCTCAGTCTGCACGAGGCGGCTATTCAACGGGCGGGAGGCAAGCCGGTTCTGCATTACCGCGAAAGCTTCATCCCTGTCTTTCATCTGCACGATTTCTTTCCTGACATCGAGGAGCGCCGCCGCAGGGATGGTGAGGAATATTTGGTTGTGCTCCAGGCGGATAAGGGTTCACTGGGCATGAAGGTGGATGCGCTCCTCGGTGAGGAGGACTGCGTGATCAAACCACTGGGCCGACCGGTCGACGATATACCCGGCATTTCCGCTGCGACCATCCTGCCCGACGGCCGGGTGGCTCTGATTCTGGATGCGGCGGGACTGTTCAACGAGATGCGTTCCGTTGAAAGGAGCGTGAAGTGATGGCGAAGATACTGGTTGTAGATGATGCCCAGTTCGTGCGGGTGCGCTACCGCAAGCTCCTCGGTGGCGAGGGTCACGAGGTGGTTGAGGCGGGAGATGGCCAGGAGGCCCTCCAGATGTACGAAAAAGAGGATCCTGATCTGGTGCTGATGGACATCACCATGCCGGTCATGGACGGCATCGAGGCACTGGAGAAGCTGCGGGAGCGGGACTCGGAGGCGCGGATAGTCATGAGCAGTGCTATGGGTCAGGAGCGCATGGTGATAAAGGCGATTCAATCTGGTGCGCGGGATTTCATTGTGAAGCCGTTCGAACCTGAGACCATTCTCGAGGCCGTGGACAAGCACACCGGATAGCCAGTAAACAGACGGGAGAAGACATGATCGAGCAAAGTCAAAGACGTCCTGGCGGCGATGGGATTGTGGTGTTGGGAGCTTCAACGGGAGGACCTGCTGCCCTGGCCACCTTGTTGAAAAATCTGAGTCCTGCTTTTCCGCTGCCCATAATCGTGGTACAGCACATGATGGCCGAGTTTACCCGCTTTCTGGCCAGGCGGTTAAATGAGGCGGTGTCTCTTCCCGTGGTGGAGGCCCGGGCCGGGCAGCTGCCGCAGCCCGGAGCAGTACTGATGGCGCCGGGGGGACAGCACCTGTATTTTGACCGGTCGGGCCGGATTCGCCTCGGCTATCAGCCGCCCCGCAACGGGGTGAGACCCTCCGTCGACGTTGCGCTGGAGTCGGCCAGCGAGCACTTCGGCTCGGGATCTGTGGCTGTGATTTTGACGGGCATGGGAAAGGATGGAATGGAAGGTGCGCTGAAGGTCAGGCAAAGGGGCGGGGTTGTTCTGGTCCAGGACGAAGCCAGCTCTGTCATCTTCGGCATGCCGAAGGCCGCCATTGAGGCGGGAGCATATGACAGGATTCTCTCGCTGCCCGCACTTCCGCTGTACCTGGAAGGCATATCTCGCCGGAAAGCGCAGGAAGCCAGAGCACAAAGACGGGAGCGGTCTTAATGCAAGATTCTGCCAGATGCAGCGCCCGGGTGGACGAATGCACGTATGATCTGCAGGGAACCTCATTCCGGCTGCTGCAGAAAGAAATCTGCAGGTTGACGGGCATAGATTTGCGGCTGTACAAGGAAAACCAGGTCAAGCGTCTCCTCGAATCGGCCCGGCGGCGGTACAATGCCGAAAGCTTCGGTCAGCTGCTCGAACGATTGGACGATGATCCCGGCTTGCTGCATCGCTTCAAGGGCCGTCTATCGATTAATGTCTCGGAGTTCTTCCGCGATGCCCCCCGCTTTGAATACCTGCGAAGCGAGGTGTTGCCGGAACTGCTGCGGGACAACGCCAGGCCGCGCGTTTGGAGTGCCGGATGTTCGGTAGGCTGTGAACCCTACAGTCTGGCCATGCTCCTGGCGGAAGAAGGTGTCCTGGAGCAGGCTACCGTCATCGGTTCCGACATTGATGAGGAGGCCGTAAAGAGGGCGTACAGGGCGTTATACTGGGAAAGCGAGGTGCGCTCCGTTGCTCCCGAACTGCGGGGCAAATATCTGATTCACGAGCGCCGTCCTCCCGAAGACGATATGCCCGAGCCCCTGCGCAGGCGGAGCGATGGCTCCCTGGAGGGTCTCTACCGGGTACGGGAAGATATCAAGCGGGCCGTGACCTTTCGCGTGGAGGATCTATTCAACTGCAGCTACGACCGAAATTTTGATCTGATCGTCTGCCGCAATGTGACCATATATTTCACGGAGGATGCCAAACGCGAGCTGCACCGTGAAATCTGCTCCTCTCTCCGGCCGGGAGGCTTTCTTTTCGTCGGGGGTACCGAGATCATTTTTCAGGCAGAAGAGCTGGGGCTGGACAACCCGGCGCCATTTTTCTACCGCCGTCGTGCTTGAATGGAGGAAGATCAGATGTCTCTTAATGTTCAGTTCATAAACCCCTTCATATCTGCAGCAGGTCAAGTTATAGAGTCGGAGACCGGGGCTGAAGTGGAGCGGGGTGGCGTAACCCTGCACAAGTCAGGTACAACCTCCAAGGAGGTCACCGTGGCGCTCGGGGTCACGGGAGATGTCAAGGGAGCGGTCTTCTACGGTTTCTCGGAGGCCACCGCCCGCAGTATCGTGAGCGAGATGATGGGCGAGCCGGTTCCGCTGTTTGACAGCCTGGCCGAGAGTGCTATTGCGGAGATGGGTAATGTCATTACCGGCTTGGCCTCAGTGGAGTTGGAAAAAAGCGGATACAACTGCAATATAGCCCCCCCCACTGTGGTGCACGGTCGCGGCGTTTACATCTCCACACTCGATTTTCACCGCCTGATCATGCCGATGAAGACGCCCTTCGGTGAAATTGAGATCAATGTAGCCCTGAAGGCTGCCGGGGAGTGAGCCGGGATTGGGCGGGTGTGGTCGGTGGGACTGATGCGATTGCTGATTGCATCCGAATCCATCAGCCGGCCGTGGCGGGTTACTCAACCGGGAAGCGTGTCAGTCCCGCGGCTTTACCAGCTGCATGAGAAGACCGTGTCCCAAAAAGAATACCGCCAGAAGTACAAAGCCGAGCTGCAGGGTGTAGTGGTCGGCCACGTAGCCGATTATCGGAGTGGCTGCGGAGCCGCCCAAAGACATTACTCCGAAAACTATACCGAAGGCCGTTCCCGTTTTGTCCCCTGGAGTTGCGTCCGACGTAAGGGCGCTCATGCAGGGCCTCGCGACGGACAGTGAGAAGCCGATGGCAATCAAAAGCAGGACCAGCGGCAGTCCCTGCAGCGGAAGCTGCACCAGCAGCATTATGAACATAGCAGTGACCAGGGCGGACGCCAGCACCACCCGCCGGCGATCCAGGGTATCACCCAGCTTGCCGCCGAGGAAGGAACCCCCCGCCCCGGACAGCATCATTATGGTGGAAAGCATGCCGGCCACCGCCCCGGATGCACCCCGGGCGGTGGTCAAAAACGAGGGCAGGAATGTATTGAATCCCCGGCTGAAAGCACCGGACATCAGTGCTGCCGTTGCCACGACCAGTACCGGCATCCAGATCTGCAGCAGGGGGGAAGCATTCTCATTTCCTTTTTGGGTATCGGTGGATTCGGCCGGTTTCTGTCGGGTGACTGCAGCCTCATCCTCGGCTTTCCCGGATTGATCGGTTTCCTTTTCCCAGGCCGCCATCTCCCGGTATGTGAGGCCGAAAGCCAGCGTCAGAAGTGCCCCGCCGCTGACCATGGCCAGTATCGCGTCTCTCCAGCCCAGCCAGACTGCCAACAGTGCGGCAATTGAATAGGCGGCCGCGCCCCCGACGTTTCCGCCTATGTTGTGCAAGGCCATGCCTATGCCCATCCCACGGTGTTTTGTGGCCCGTGAGACCTCGGCAAAGCTTGCCGGGTGGAAAGTGGAGTTTCCAATTCCGAAGAGAATCTGGCAGGCGATCATGGCAGGCAGGGTGTGAGACCGTGAAAACAGGAACAGGCCAGTCAGAAGGAGGGAAAACCCGCTGATCAGCACCCGTTTGACGCCGAATTTGTCCACAAACATTCCGGTCATAAACTGCATCAATCCACCAGTTATGTGCCCTACGGCCACAACGGTCCCCAACTGGGTCCAGCTCAGGTGAAGGTCGGCATGAATGAACACCAACAGGGGAGGTATGCTCATGGCAAAGATGTGCTGAACCGCGTGCGCCACAGCCATGAGATTTCTGGCCCGCAGGGCCCTTGCCCGTATCACCGGTTTTTGCTCGTCAGAGGTCTGCAAGCTTTAGCCTCCCCATGAAGTAGATGAGGAAAAGGACGATGAACACAGTCAATCGCTAGATCCAGCATATATGGGGTTTCTTCCCCGACCCGGCATCTCCCTCCCGCCAGCCAGAAGCTATTCCTCAGACCAGACCGATAGGTGGTGGTTTGATGTGTCCGATGACGGGCCGGCGGGTTACGCTCCTCTTCCCGTCCCCGGATGAAGGGAGGCGGCGGCTGCATCTTTGGGCATCGAATATCCCGGGGGTGCCCCGAGGTTCGCGGTTGAATTTCTGGCATGGTATGGGGAGGTAGCCGCACACGGTGGGAGGGAAAAAGGGTGATTACTGCAGGCACCGTGAATTCGTTACCCAAGCAGCAGTGTTGCACCTGGTTTACGGTTTTACCCACCGGGTATCCGGGGGGGTTGGTTGCATGGCGGGGGATCAGGGGCGCGGCTCCTCAGGCCGGGCAAGAGATACCCCGAGGGATCATCTGATGTTGTGGCAGTTGAGGGGGGCGAAGGTTGTGAAAGGCAGGCTGAAGGAACGGGCGCAGGAGCTGGGTTTTGGCATTCTGGGAGCTGCGAGCGTCTCCGAATTTGAAGGACATCCATCCGTAACCAAGCCCTGGCGTGATGGAGATTGCTTCCATCTGCCGCGTGAGCTCTGGCCGGATGCCCGGTCAGTGGTGGTAGTCGGGATGAGAACGATTGATGAGGTGCTGGATTCTCTTGTGGATATTGAGGGCTTGCGGGTCTTATTTTATTTCGAGGTGATTCACCACCGGCTCGGTATTTTGCGGGATTGGCTGCGGGAACAGGGGGTCGGGGCGCGGCTGGCAGATGAAGCAATATCCTACAAGCGTGCTGCCGTACTCGCCGGGTTGGGATATGCGGGCAAGAACTCACTTGTTGCCACCCCGGAGTACGGGTCGAACGTGCGTTTTGGGGTGCTGTTGACTGATGCCGAGCTGCCCGTTGATAGACCGAATGATCCTTTGAGGCCAAGATGTGCGCGGGATGCAACAGGTGTGTCTCCGTCTGCCCGGAGGGGCAATCGGGGAGTACGAGATCGACTTCAGGAAGTGTCTCGTTACCGCAATAGGTGCGGATGGCCCGCGGGGACTGCGGGCGGAGCGTATTCAGCAGAGAGCAGGATATGCCGTCGAGTGCAATCTCTGTCAGAAGGTGTGTCCACTCAACGGATGACGGGATGTCCGCGTTGGTTGTGATATGCGGGGGTGGACATTATGCGCTCTTCTGGCACACAGGGGCAGAAATTCCCGGACAAGACAGGTTGACGACCCGTCTCGCCTGCAATACAATAATACGAACAAATCAGGCTCAAAAACGCTGTGAAGGGAAAGAGTAGATCGGACAGCCGCCTTCAGAGACGGAGACTCACCGGCTGAGAGGTCTCCGGGTGAGGCGCGATCGAATGTCGTCCCCGAGCGGGTCGTCTGAAAGATGGAGTAGGACGATACGTTTGACCACGTTTTCGGTCTATGAGTGCCGCGCGGCGTCCTGTGAGCCGTGGGGAACTAAGGTGGAACCGCGACCCTTCGCCCTTAGGCGAGGGGTTTTTCTTTGGGCCTGAGGTTGTGAAGGGGGATTGATACTGATGACAGCCAGTGCCGGTGGAAGTACGCTTCCATCTCGCTATGACCCGGCAGAAGTGGAAGAGGACATTTACAGGTTGTGGGAGGAGGGCCGGTACTTTCGGGCCCGTGTCGATTGCAGTCGGCCACCGTACACGATCATGATGCCCCCGCCGAACGTCACATCGGATCTTCATGTGGGGCACGCGCTGAACAATACCCTGCAGGATGTTCTGATCCGTCGTGCCCGCATGCGTGGTTTCGAATCTCTGTGGCAGCCGGGAACAGATCACGCCGGGATAGCGACGCAGCGGGTGGTGGAGATGCACTTGCGGGAGGACCGCGGCATAACCCGTCATGATCTCGGCCGGGAGGAGTTCGTCAGGGAGACGTGGCGCTGGAAGGAGAAGTACGAGGACAATATCGTGCAACAGTTGAAGAGGCTGGGTGCATCACCGGACTGGGATCGGATCCGTTTCACTTTTGATGATGGGCTTTCCCGTGCGGTGAAGGAGGTATTCGTCCGCCTGTACGAAAGGGATTTGATCTACAGAGGAGATTATTTGATCAACTGGTGCATAGATTGTGGTACGGCACTGAGTGATATCGAGGTGGAACACGAGGACAAGGTGGGCAGGCTGTACCATGTGCGTTATCCACTGGCCGGGTCAGATGATCACATTGTAGTTGCAACGACCAGGCCGGAGACCATCCTGGGTGACACCGGAATGGCAGTGCACCCGGATGACGGGAGGTACTCCCACCTGATTGGCGAGTGCGCGGTAGTGCCGCTTATGGACAGAGAGGTACCGATAATCGCAGATGACTGGGTTGATCCGGACTTCGGCACCGGGATTGTGAAGGTGACGCCGGGACACGATCCCAACGACTTCGAGATGGGATTACGTGCTGACCTTCCGACCATCAAAGTCATAGACGAGGACGGACGGATGACCGATGATGCTGGCATGTATGCCGGACTGGACCGTGAAGAGGCGCGGGAACGCGTGGTGGAGGACCTGAAGGCCGGGGGACTGCTGGAGCGCATTGAGGAGCATGAACATGCGGTGGGAATGTGCTATCGATGCGATTCTGTGGTGGAGCCGCTGGTTTCGAAGCAGTGGTTCGTACGAATGAAGCCGCTTGCCGAGCCGGCCATGCAGGTGGTGCGGGACGGCAAGGTGAAATTCGTACCCGAACGGTTCTCACGCGTCTACCTGAACTGGATGGAGAACATCCGCGACTGGTGCATTTCGCGCCCGCTGTGGTGGGGGCACCAGATACCGGCATGGTACTGCGCTGAGTGCGGCGAGATAAACGTGGCCCGGCAGGAGCCGGAGGAGTGTGCTTCTTGCGCTGGATCGGAACTGACCCGTGATACGGATGTGCTGGACACGTGGTTCAGCTCGGCTCTCTGGCCGTTCAGCACACAGGGATGGCCGGACGAGACGGAAGAAATGAGCTATTTCTTCCCCGGCGATGTGCTGGTTACGGCATGGGACATCATACCGTTCTGGGTAGCGAGGATGATATTTACTTCTCTGGAGTTCACTGGTGAGGTGCCGTTTCACGATGTGCTGATCCACGGGGTGGTGCTGGACCCGCAGGGGAGGAAGATGAGCAAGTCTCTGGGAAACGGGGTGGACCCGCTGGAAGTAATTGAAGACTACGGGGCGGACGCCCTCCGTTTCTGCTTGTTGTTCGGCAACAAGCCCGGAAATGACATGCGGTTTCACTGGGACCGGACAGAAGCGGGGCGAAATTTCGCCAACAAGCTGTGGAATGCCTGTCGCTTCGTGTTGATGCACCTGGACGAAGACGATTTTACTCCCGGCGTCCCGGATGCGGAAGAGCTGGAGACTGAGGACCGATGGCTGCTGACCAGGCTGCACGAACTGGTGGAAACGGTGGATGACCACTTTACAGGTTACCAACTGGGCGAGGCACTGAGGGAGATCTATGATTTTGCCTGGAGTGAGTACTGCGACTGGTATATCGAGCTGGTCAAGAGCCGTCTCGCCGGTGACGATTCCTGTTCACGCCGTGCTGCGCTTCAGGTTTTGTACAGTGGGTTGAGTGCCATACTAAGACTGCTGCATCCATTTATGCCCTTCGTTACCGAGCAAATGTGGCAGGCCGGTCCGGAGAGCGATGAGCAGCTGATCTGCGCCCCCTGGCCGCGGAGTGAAGATTTCCCGGTAAAATCCAGGGCGCGATACGAGATGCAGTCGTTTATGGAGGTAATCCGCTGCATCCGCAACCTGCGGGCCGAAGTAAACGTGCCGCCGTCACAGCAGGTGATGGTCCAGATCATAGCAGGTGAGGAGGACCGGCAGCTTATTGGGGACCTGCAGCATCACATTGAGGATATGGCGGGCGTGAGCGAAGTCCAGTTCCTGGAGGGGACGAATGACAGGCCGCAGCAGGCCCTCGCGGGGGTGGCCTCGGATGTGCAGGTGTTTCTCCCGTTGCGGGGCGTGATCGACCTTGAGCGTGAAATCGAGCGATTGAACAGCAATCTCACAGAAGTGATGACCAGAATAGAAAAGAGCAGGGGCAAGCTGGCCAATGAGGACTTTGTGCAGAAGGCGCCGCGCGAAGTGGTGGATCAGGAACGCAGGAGGCTTTCCGAGACGGAGAGCGAGGCCGAGCACCTCAAGCGACGTCTGGCTGAGCTGCAGGACGAAGGATGAACTGCTGCAGCGGCAGGAGGCGAGGGGGCGCGAGGCGAACCCATTAGCAAGGACATCTCTACAGTATTACACTTTGTGCGGTGAGGAGCGGTAAGCATGAGCGAGGAGCTTACCTTCTCCGTTCTATCTCTCGATCGGGCGGGGTACAGCGCTGATCAGATGAACCTGAATCGACCTTCAGAGGATGATGAGCCGGATGGTGTTTCTCTGGCAGTGCTGAAAACCGCCGCCCGCGTAGATGTCTTCGTATTTCGAGGAATGTGCCCCACAGGTGGCTACGCTATCGACGTGCAGGAGGTGTCCCTCTGCGAGTCGGAGGTATGCATTACAGTTGAACTCATAGATCCCGCCCCTGGGGACGTCGTGACCATGATGATGACGAGGCCGGTGAAGGTAGTCCGCTTCCCGGGGGACACCTTCCCGGCCCGATACGTGTCAGTGAGAGACCCCGACGGTTGTGTGCATGACAGAGAGAAGATTAACCTCTAAACTCCGATGGGAGGGAGCGGGGCATGGCCCGAAACTATCCTCGCAGGGAGAGAACAGGATCGGTCTGGTCGGTGGTTGTGGTTTTCATAATCCTGGGGGTCCTCTCGCTGGTGGCCGGTTACCTGGGTGGACAGTATCTACTCCAGGGTATAACCGGTCAGGCAGATGGTCCACCCAGCCAACCTGATACCGGTGATGACGATGAGGAGGTACCGCATGATGCGGACGAGATCTTGCAGTGGCCCGGGATTTCAGTTGATGTATACCGGATACAGGTGGGCGCCTTCACTGAGCCCAGTGGGGCGAAAGCCAAGGCTGATATGATCAGGGAGGAGGGCGCCAGTGCCGCCGTCATTGCGGGAGACGATTATCACCGGGTGGTGGTAGATATTACCGACACGCGGGAGGCGGCTGAGTATATCGCCGACCACATGACGATCGAGGATAGAGAAGCAGCAGCGATCTCCTGGTCGGTGAGTGTGCCCGGCAAGGAGATGCAGGTCCCGGCGGACTGGAAGGATGAAATATCAGAGATGCTGCACTGCCTGGATGAGCTGATCCAGGCACAGGCAGAGAGCCCGGTGGTAGCTGCTGATACCGCGGTGACAGGTGAGGTCGTCGAGTCTGCCGAGCGGTTTTCAGAGCTCTGGGATGAGGCCGGTGGTTTTGTCGAGGTCGCCTGTGAAGATCTACACGCACTGATCGCCGGTTATGTTGTGCCGAACGTGCGCGGTCTGCAGCAGGACTCCCGGTCGATGTCGACCAGGCAGTCCTTCATCGAACTGCTGGGGGCTCTCTCGGGTGAGGGTGATGGATAGAGCCGACGGCAGTTGAAAGAATAGCTGAGGGTACGTGTTGTGAGGAGGCCCCAAGTGCGACGAGAAGTCAAGAGACAGAGTTTGCTGATGCTGATTTTGCTCCTGATAGTGGGAGCATTTGTGGGCAACATTATTGGCGAGCTGGTTGCCCCATATGTTCCGGTGCTGGCCGAAAGCGCCGTGCTCGGCGTGTCGCCGGTCACCTTCCGCCTGCTCAACGTGGTGAGCGTGACGCTGGGAGCCACCCTGAACCTCTCGCTGCTGGGTGGTCTTGGTGCAGTTTTCGGATTTCTGTTGTGGAGGAAGTGACAGGTATGGGAGAAAGGTGGACGGGTCCAACGGCTCGCTTGGTGCTGGCCTCCAGTTCACCCCGGCGGCGCGCCCTGTTTTCTTCTTTGGGACTGGAGTTCGATGTGGAGGTTCCCGATGTCTCTGAGGAGATGTGGATGCTGGCAGATGATGACCCTGGATTAATGGTCACCGCACTTGCGGGTCGTAAGGCCCGCGAGGTGGCGGGTCGTGTGAGCGAGGGACTGGTTATAGGAGCCGACACGGTTGTGGTTCTGGACGGTCAGGTGCTCGGCAAGCCCGAAGATGAAGGCGATGCGAGACTGATGCTGCAGTCGCTCTCCGGGCGCACTCACGCGGTGGTGACTGGGGTGTGCGTACACGATGTACAGAGCGGAGCAGGGGCTGAGGAGGCCTGTGAGACTGCAGTGCGGATGACTTCCTTTGGTGAAAAGACGATTGAAGCTTATCTGACGACCGGCGAGCACTGGGGGAAGGCCGGCTCTTACGCGATCCAGGGCAGGGGGGCATTACTGACGGCAGGGATTGACGGAAGCCACTCCAATGTGGTGGGGTTCCCGGTGGAGATTCTCGAGCCTCTCTTTGACCGTCTGGGTTATTCCATATGGAATTTCGTGTTATGATCGAAATGAGTCGACCCATGAAGAGTGGGAAAGGAAGTGGATGAGAACAGGACCCTGACAATCAAGGAAATGCCGCCTCAACTGCGGCCGCGCGAAAAGCTCTTGCGGGACGGCGTCGGCCGCCTCACAGACGCGGAACTGCTTGCGCTTCTGATGGGCACCGGCAACCCGAAGAGCAGGGAGAGCGTTCTGGACCTTGCGCACAGGATCCTCGCTTTCCTGTCGAGCGGTTGCGGAGACGAAAATGTTCTGCGCCAGCTGCTCGACACCAGTGTGGAGCAGCTTTGTGTGATCGCGGGAGTGGGAGTGGCCAAGGCGTCCTCGTTAGTGGCCGCAGCCGAGCTAGGCCGCAGGATCTCTGCGGAGGTTCCGCGGGGCGAAGAGATAGGCGGCCCGGAGGATGCAGCGAGAATGCTGATGGCCGACATGCGCTACCTGGATCGTGAGCACTTCAGGGTGATCCTCCTCAATACCAAGCATCAGGTGCTGGGGGTTGAATTGGTGTCGATCGGGGGCCTGGATTCGTCTGCAGCACACCCGCGGGAAATATTCAAACAGGGTGTCAAGCGCAGTGCAGCGGCCGTCATCCTGGCACACAACCATCCCAGCGGTGATCCCACCCCCAGCGGAGAGGATGTGCAGATTACCAGACGCCTGGTGGGGGCGGGTGAGGTGCTCGGCATGGAGGTGCTCGATCACATCATAATAGGTGATGACTGCTACGTGAGTCTCAGGCGGCAGGGTACAGGTTGGCACGACACCTTGGACGATAGAAGTCGGTCGGAAGGAGAATAGTTGAGTGTTCAGCTTCATTTATAATCAGTTTTCGCGCGATATGGGAATTGACCTGGGAACGGCAAATACGCTGGTCTATGTTCGAGGGCGAGGAATTGTGCTGCATGAACCCTCGGTGGTGGCGATGCGGCGAGAGGAAGAAGAGGGAGAGCCGCTCGCAGTGGGTGATGAGGCCAAGAGCATGATAGGCCGGACACCCGGCAATATTGTTGCCATGCGGCCCATGAAGGACGGCGTAATTGCCGACTTTGACATTACACAGACCATGTTGAGGTATTTTATCGGCAAGGCCACGCGCCGACGGCCGGTTATCCGGCCGCGGGTCGTCGTGGCGGTACCTTCAGGCGTGACAGAGGTTGAAAAGAGGGCGGTGATTGATGCCACCCTGCAGGCTGGAGCGCGCGAGGCGTACCTTATCGAAGAGCCTATGGCCGCGGCAATTGGCGCGGGGCTCCCCGTGCATGAGCCCACTGGCAACATGGTAGTCGATATAGGTGGCGGTACCACGGAAGTGGCCATAATTTCTCTCGGGGGCATAGTCACCCACCAGTCCATACGCATTGCTGGTGATGAGATGGATGAATCGATTGTCAGCTACGTCAAACGGCACTACAACCTCCTGATCGGTGAGAGGACGGCCGAGCAGGTGAAGATGGAGATAGGCAGTGCTGTACCCGGCGAAGATGAGGAAGGAGTAGATGTGCGGGGTCGCGACCTGGTCAGCGGGCTGCCTCAGACGGTACAGCTGACGGCAGAGGAAGTTCGGGAGGCCATGTCGGAGCCTGTATCAAACATTCTGGACGCTATTCGAGTGAGCCTCGAGCGAACACCTCCAGAACTTGCGTCCGATATCATGGACCGCGGCATTGTACTCACTGGTGGCGGCGCGATGTTGACCGGATTTGAAGATCTGGTGACCGATGAGACGGGGATGCCCGTGTATCTTTCGGAGGATCCCCTGCTCTGCGTCGTACGCGGTACGGGTAAGGTCCTTGACGAGCTGGATGTTCTCAAGCGCATCCTCATGGTCCCGAAGCGACTGGCCTGAGAGGAGCCCTAAACTGTTTGGGGGCGGACCGCATTGATGCAGCTGTGGCGTGATCGGCGTTTCGTCGGGAGCCTGCTGGTTGCCATATGCCTCATATCCCTGATGATTGCCACTCAGGCTTCAGATCGCCCTCCCGGAGTAGTGGAATGGATATGGTCAGAGGTCCTCATTCCCGTTGAGGGTTTGATCTCGCAGGTATCCGAGCTAGCCGGGGGGTGGGTGGCCCATCTCCTGCGCTTCCCGGAGATCGTACGGGAGAGCATCGATCTGCGGCAAGAGGTGACCGATTTGCGCGGTGCGGACATCAGGGTCCAGATCCTAGAGAGAGAGAACCGTCGCCTGCGCGAGCTTCTGGGTCTGCACGAGGAGACCGATGCAGACGTACATATCGGGAGGGTGTCCCGTCGCCTTCCTTCAAACTGGACGCGCCAGGTTACTATCGACATAGGTGCGGAAGATGAGGTCGGCACCGGCGATATAGCTGTGGTTCCCGCCGGTCTGGTCGGTAAGGTGATACGGACAACCCCCCGGACTGCTCAGGTTATGCTCATAACCTCTCCTGAAAGTGGAGTGGGGGCGGAGGTGGTCAGGACCGGAGATGCCGGCGTTGCCGTCGGGTATATGGGTCAAGAGGGGATGCTGAAGGTGACATTTTTTGATTCTTCGGCCGAGGTTTCCATCGGTGATACAATTGTAACGTCGGGGTTAGGTGAGGTTTACCCACACGGGATCCCGGTTGCAGAGGTGGTTGAGGTGGAGGTGGACGACCTGGGGCTGCTGCGCGAGGTGAAAGCCCGTCCCCTGGCCGACATGCACAAGCTGCACGAGGTCATGTTGATTGAAATGCCGGAAGGTGACGTGCTTGAGTGGTTCCTCGATATCGATGATGCGGATAATGAGTATTAGAGGGAGGGCACTCCTTGGCCTGGTGGATGCATCTGGTAATCTTCGGCGTTGTGCTGCTCGTGCAGGTCAGTGTGGTGCCGGGCATTGGACCGGCCGGAGTCCGCCCCGATCTTGTTCTGGCCTGGGCGATATCGGCGTCTATCCTGGAGGAAAAGGAGAAGATCGCCCTCGGTCTCGCCGCCTGCGGTGGAGCAATGGTGGACATAACGGTTGGTCGATTCTTGGGACTGAACGCGGCACTTTTTCTGGCAGCGGCAATAGGGGTGCGCCGGACACTGCGCGCATTCATGCGGCCGAGTCTTTTTCTGACAGTTGCCGTGACCGTGGCCGTCACCGTTGTTGTCGAGATGGTGCGGGGGTTGCTGTGGCATTCGGGTGTGGCTCCGACCGCCGGATTGCACGAGATGCTGTCTGTGGCTCTCACGGTGGGTGGATTGAGTGGCGGGGCTGCTGTTTTGTTTTACTTCATTATTCTGCGGAGCGTCGGGGTTTCCTCGTGGGAGAAGTCCTGATGCGGGGTCCGTGGGAAAAAGGGGGTAGAGAATGCGCGGGCGAGTTCGTCTGCTGGGCATCCTGATTCTTCTGGTCCTGGCCCTGTTGTGGGTTCGTGCTGCCCAGCTGCAGCTGGTGGAAGGAGAGGCATTTCTCGCGGCTTCCGAGCAGCAGCGTCTGCGGGTGCTCGGTGTACCTGCCCCCCGGGGCAGAATATACTCGGGAGACGGGGAGACACTGGCGACTAATCGACCGGCCTTCGTGGCCCAGTACCTGCCATCCAGTGAGCCGCTCAGTGATGAGCAGCTGCAACTTCTTTCTGAGCTCATTGAGACTCCCGCACAGACCATCCTGGAGGCTATCGAGAAGCAGGCGGCCGACCGCCCTTACGCCCCCGTGGATCTGAAGATAGATCTGACCGCTGAGGAGTACACACGCCTTATGGAGAACCTGTATCAGCTGCCGGGTGTACGGGTAGAGGCGCAGCCTGTACGGCACTACCCGGAAGGTTCCCTCGCCGCACATGTCCTGGGCTACGTTCTGCAGATAGATGAAAGAGAGCTGGATACTTTCGGGGATATGTCCGATAGAGTTTATGAGAACCGGGATGTGGTCGGCAAGGCGGGGATCGAACGGACGAAGGAGTTCAATCTGCAGGGATGGGATGGTGAAGTCCGGGCGGAAGTGGACGCACACATGCGGCTGATAGATTCAGTTACGGGGCGTGAGCCCAAACCGGGAGACAATGTCCAACTGACTATTGACAGCGGCCTGCAGAGAGTCGCCGAAGATGCCCTGCAGACTGTGACTGACCGGCTCCAGGAGGGGCACAACCCGCTTCCCTACGATCCGGAGACCGGCAGGTATGTGGGGCTCTGGGATGAGGGGAGTTTTTATCCGGCGGACTCCTCTGATCCCTCGCGTCGCTATGAGGAAGCTACTGCCGGAGCTGCTGTGGCCCTCGATGTTCAAAGCGGCGCCGTTCTGGCTATGGCTTCGTATCCCGACTACGACCCCAATGATTTTGCCGTGGCGCCGCTTCACCTGTCGGGGACTGAGGGTGCACGCGAATGGGAGAAAGCCTGGAGCATGCTGACTGATCCTGCGGCTGGGCAGCCGCTGCTTAACCGCTGCGTCGCGCAGATATCGCCTCCGGGGTCGACTTTCAAAATGGTCACGGCCATGGCCGTCCTGGAATACGGCGGGCTCAGCCCGACGGAGAGTAAGCGATGTGCGGGCGCACTGGAGGCATTCGGGCAGGAGTATAGGTGCTGGACAACGCACGGTTCGGTAGAGCTTCATCGGGCGATCGCCGAAAGCTGCAATGTGTATTTCTACCGGGCCGCCCTGAGTGTGGGAATTGACAACCTGTCGAACATGGCCAGGGAGTTCGGCTTCGGGCAGCCCTCCGGCATTGAAGGGCTTCCCGCCGGGACTGAGAGCGGCGGGGTGAGGCCTGACAGCACCTGGAAGCGGGAGACCCTGGGTGAGATGTGGTACCCGGGAGAGACCCTTATGGCCGGAATCGGGCAAGGATACCACGCATATACACCCCTGCAGATGGCATTGTACACTTCAACCTTGGCCAGTGGCGGTGAGCGAGTGAAACCCTTTCTGGTCCAGCGTGTGGTGAACACTGAAGGCGACGTTGTGTGGGAGATGGAACCGGAGGTGACTCACATACTGTCGGCTTCAGACGAAAACATCCGTTACGTGCAGGAAGGTATGGAGGGAGCGATGGAGCCCAGAGGTACTGGCTACACTCGCTTCATCGATTATCCACAGATCTCTCCGCGAACGGGTGACGAGGTTTCTGTGGCCGGTAAGACCGGCACGGCGGAGGTGGGTGGAATCGGAGAGAGACGCGATAATCACGGTTGGTTTGTTGCCTACGCGCCGGCAGATGATCCCGAGATCGCCGTGGCCTCCATTATCTATCACGGCGGTGGGGGATCTATGGCGGCTGCACCGGTGGTGCGGGCAATCATGGATTCCTATTTTGAGATCGGGGCCGCTCCCCTGCCTTCGACAGATGACGACATAACAGCTGGAGAATAGGGCGAAATACGAAGCATAGTCGGGAATAACAGAGTAATATGGTGCTTATCTATATTCCGATCCCTCAGCACGATGTCAGCAGGAAATCTCCACGTGTTGCCGAAGTACTACTGCAGAATCCAGGGGGAGGGTTCCGACGTGGATAGTGAGATGGTGACATTCAAGGGGAGTCGGAGTGGACTGTACATTAACCTGTCGGAGGAGCCGTCTTTTCAGGCCCTGCTGACAGAGCTTGAGGGTAAACTGAACTCCGCTCACGGATTTTTCCGCGGGTCAGAAGCAGTGGTGGATGTGGGTGGTCGGGTGCTCACTACCGAGCAGCTGGTACTTCTGGAGCGCAAGCTGCGCAGCGAGGGTGGGTTTACCCTGACTCAGGTGGTGCATGAACAGGCGCGCGAGAGGAGGCGCCCCGACCGGGCCAGGCTTGTGCGCGGCACATTGCACTCGGGGCAGCACATAAGGCACGATGGAAATGTGGTCGTCCTGGGTGATTTGAATCCCGGTTCAGAGGTGGTTGCCTCGGGTGATGTGCTGCTCCTCGGCCGTTTGCGGGGTGTCGTGCATGCCGGGGCCGGTGGTGACGAAGAGGCGATAGTGGCGGCGTTCCGACTGCAGCCGATCCAGCTGCGGATCGCGGATGTGATCAGCCGGGCGCCAGGCCCGGGCAACAAGCGAAAGGACGAGCCGGCAGTGCCGGAAATCGCCCGACTGCAGGACCGCATCATAGTGGTGCAGGAGTATCATCCTGGATTGGAAGATCTGCCGAAGAGACTGGTTGGATGGTAGAGATCAGGCCCGTGAAGCCCGAAGGCGCAAGCCAAATCCGAGGCTGGAGGAGAGTGATAAACCTGGTGACGGGCCGGCAGCGCTTAAGCGCTGTGTAATTGGGTGCGCGCGGATGACGCATACATCACACCAGGTAAACCATTGGGAGAGACACTGGTCATAACATCAGGTAAGGGAGGCGTCGGCAAGACCACGGCCACGGCCAATATTGGTGCGGCATTGGCGAACTTGGGGTACCGGGTGGCGCTAGTCGATGCCGATATCGGGCTCCGCAATCTGGATGTAGTGTTGGGTCTCGAAAACCGGATCGTCTACGACCTTGTCGATGTGGTCGACGGATTCTGTCGTTTGAAGCAGGCGCTGATCAAGGACAAGCGTTACGAACGGCTTTACCTGCTCCCGGCGGCCCAGACCAAGGACAAGAGTGCGGTCAGCCCGGAGCAGATGCGGAACATATGTGATCAGTTGAAAGAAGTCAATCTGTCGACCGAGGCAGGGGGAGCAGAGTATCTCGACTACATTATCGTGGATTCTCCGGCGGGTATAGAACAGGGCTTCAAGAATGCGGTATCGGGAGCGGATCGGGCATTCATCATCACCACACCCGAGGTCTCTGCCGTGCGGGATGCCGACCGCATCATAGGCCTGCTGGAGGCGGAGAGCCTGGCACGACCGCAGCTTCTGATCAACAGGCTGCGCCCGAATATGGTAAGGACCGGAGATATGATGGACATTGAAGATACCATTGATATCCTCGCAGTGAGTCTGCTGGCTGTGATACCGGAAGATGATAGAATAGTCGTGAGCACGAACCGGGGCGAGCCGGTGGTGAACAACTCGAGCTCTCTGGCCGGGCAGGCATTCATGAATGCGGCTCGCAGGATTACGGGCGAGGAAGTGCCCTTCCTGGAGATGGATGGGGACAGATCATTTATCCGGCGACTGGGACAGTTCTTCGGTCTTCGTGGGCGATGAAGGAGGCTCCATTATGGGTTTTTTGGATGCGTTGTTCGGCAGGAGGAAATCCAGCAAGCAGGTTGCCAAAGAGAGGCTGCAGCTCGTCCTCAGCCACGACAGGATGAGGATACCTCCGGGTATACTCGAGCCCCTGAAAGATGATTTGATAGACGTCATATCAAACTATATTGAGATCGAGGAGTCGGGTATCACTGTCGAGTTCGATGACAGTGACGGGGATACCCGGTCCCTGGTAGCCAGCATTCCGGTGATCGGAATGCGCAGAGACCGCCGCTGAGAATAAGAAAGGGGACTCTGTCAGGGTGTGGAGACGCCTTCTGCGCCGCATTGACTGGATTTTGATCGTTGCAGTGATGGTAATCATGATCCTCGGCATGCTGATGATTGCCGGATCCACGGCGGACAGCTGGCGGACCATTCTGGATTCCCCCTTTGTCCGGCGGCAGGGGGCTTACGGGCTGGCGGGACTCGGGCTGATGGTGGCGACCATGCTCGTGGATTACCGCCATATCCGTACTTTTTCGCGCCTCCTGTACGCGGCTTCCCTGGGGATGCTGGTGGCGGTGCTGATGGTTGGAGTGGAGGCGGGTGGCGCTACCAGGTGGCTCCCGGTGGGCCCTTTGAGCTTTCAACCCGCCGAGGTAGCTCGCGTTCTGGTGCTTATTACGCTGGCCAACCAGGTATGTGCGGTGGGTTCGGACAGCAAGAGGGACTATACCTGGATGGATCTCTTCTGGTCTGCAGTGCACGTCGGGGTGCCGGCGGGGCTCGTGGTGGTGCAGCCCGACCTGGGTACAGCGCTGGTGTTTGCAGCGGTGCTCCTGGGACAGCTGTATATAGCCGGTTTCAGTCCCTGGCGCCTTCTGGCTGCTGCCTGGACCGGTCTTGCGGCCGTGGTTGTGCTTCTTCTTTCGCACGTTCGCTACGGAGTGGATATTCCGCTGCTGCAACCTTACATGGTAAACAGGTTGATTGCGTTTGTGGACCCCACCGCTGATCCCACCGGTGCCGGGTACCATCTGCAGCAGTCGGTGATCGCCATAGGCTCTGGAAGGGTTGCGGGGAACGGTCTGTTCAGGGGCGGGGGAGCGCAGATGCACTTTTTGCCCGAACAGCATACTGATTTCATATTCTCGGTCCTTGGCGAGCAGCTGGGAATGGTCGGCGTCAGTATACTGCTTCTGTCATTCATCGTGGTTTTTCTCCGCATGCTATCCATTATAGTCGGGGCGGCCGATCAATACGGGGCCGTACTGGTTGGCGGTGTCGTCGCAATACTCTTTTTCCGCGTTGTGGTTAATGTTGGCATGACCATGGGAGTCATGCCCATCACGGGGCTTCCGCTGCCATTCGTCAGCTACGGTGGGAGTGCCCTGATGGCTGATCTGGTCAGCGTTGGCCTCGTGCTGAATGTGGGAATGCGACGCCATAAGATCCTCTTCTGACGCTTCGATTCATCGTTTGTGCGCATATGAGAGCGGGTCGTGCCGTATAGATGGTGTGCAATGGCGATTCTCTAGGAAGGGATGGGGTCGCCTCATGAAACCATCTCCTCGCAGGCCGACCGCACCCCGGCGCCCGGGCACGCTCGGTCGTCTTGCGGATCGGAGCAGCTTGCTCAACTGGAAGTCGGTTGCCGGACATCGCTTGGTGCGCCAGATGGCAGCGGCGATCATTCTGCTTGTATTGGTGGGAGTTCTCAGTATCACACCAGTACCCGCAGTGGACGCGGCGGGCGACGTGGTTCTGCGCGCCCTCACGGAAGATATGGAGTGGGCGTCTGCCTGGGAGCGCACCAGGGCGGCGGTGGTGGGACTGCCGATTATGCGCGATTCCGCTCCATCTCTTTCCGTCGGGGGGACGGAAGCAGGTGAGGGGGCTGGGCCGGCATTCAGAAGTCCCCTGGATGGTGATCTGATCTCGCCCTTTGGCTGGAGAGATGACCCGCAAACAGGCGAAAGCAGATTTCACTCTGGAGTAGACCTGGCGGCACCGGTGGGTACGCCTGTTAAGGCGGCGGCGGCCGGACGGGTCGCGCGTATCTGGGTTGACGAGGAGTACGGATTGGCCGTGGAGATTGAGCACTCAGGGGATTTCCGCACTCTATATGCACACCTTAACAGGGTGACGGCCGACGAGGGCCAGGAGGTCAGCTCCGGCGACACAATTGGGACTTCCGGTGATTCCGGGCGCACAAGCGGGCCGCACCTGCATTTTGAGATCAGGACAGACGATAGGGCGGTCGATCCTCTGCCGCTGTTGGGAGAGGGGGAAGAATGATTCGTTGGCCTGGACCAGGATCCGCTTTTACTGCCGCGGGACGCGGGTCACCGTTCACCTTTTTTGCATCCTGGTGCTCGGGTGGGTAGTATTCACGGGAAGATTGCGGGAAATGATACTGGTACTGGGGGCACTGGTTACGCACGAGATGGCCCACTACATTGTGCTCCGGGGTTACGGAATGGGCGTGGCGAGCATTGATGTACTGCCGTTTGGTGCCCGAATGGAAATCGGCGGTATGTCCGGACGCCCGGATGCCGAGGCACCGATTGCAGCGGCGGGACCACTGAACAACTTCATCCTGTTGGCCTTGGGTCTGCTCTTTGGCTCCCTGGGTATGGGCGGTGGATACTGGTGGGAATTCTTTCTGTCTGTCAATCTGGCGTTGGCGCTTTTGAATCTCATCCCGGCACTGCCGCTGGACGGCGGGAGGATACTGCGAGGTTACCTGGCGGAGACCGCTGGCGTGGTTGAGGCGACCAGGATAATGGCGCAGTGGGGAGTGGGCTGCGGCGCTGCTCTGATCGTTGCGACGGTATACCTGGCTATGACCCAGTCAATGTATTTGTGGGTAGTTGGAGGTGCAGGTATCATTCTTGTGGTCGCTGCTCTGCAGGAGAGGAGTGAAGCCCCGACCGCGGCACTGGGCAATTTATTCCGGAGACAGATATCAAGATGTGACCGCCGCTCCCCTCCCCCGGTAGAACATGTCAGCGCGTATGAAGATGAGACTGCGGCGCGGGTGAGCCGCCGCCTGGGCCGCTACGGTTTTGCGATTATCTGGATTCTGGACGAGGATCTGCGACTTCTGGGGACGTTGACGGAGGAAGAACTGCGTCGGGCGGTAACATCGGGTCGTGCGGACCTCTCCTTGAAGCACCTCCTGAACCGCAAGTAGTAGGGTCATTCTGCCGGATACCTCCGTCGGGTACCTTGGGGAAGCGACGGCCATTCTATATAATGGGTAAAAGGACAAGCTTTTTGGGAAGTGGAGGAGAGAATCTGTGCAATCCAGCCTTTTTCACGCAGTTGAGAGGCTTCTCCCCCGGGTGCAGACCCCCTCGCGGTACATCGGGGACGAGCTGCATGCAGTGAAGAAGTGCTGGGACGAAGTGGATGTGCGGTTCGCCCTTGCGTATCCCGATCTGTACGATGTGGGTATGTCTCATCTCGGTACGCAGGTTCTGTATCACCTGGTGAACGACCGCCCCGATTCCCTTTCCGAGCGGGTATTTGCCCCGGCAGAAGATATGGAATCGCTTCTGCGCGAGGAGGACATCCCGCTTTTTTCCCTTGAAAGCAGGCGGCCGGTGACCGATTTTGACCTGTTGGGGATTACGCTTCAGTATGAGATGACCTACACTAACGTGTTGAATCTGCTGTCACTTGCGCGCATTCCTCTTCGGTCAGAGGACAGAGATGATCAGCATCCCTTTGTCCTGGCCGGAGGCCCGTGTGCTTTCAATGCCGAGCCGTTAGCTCCATTTTTTGATTTAGTCTGCCTCGGGGACGGTGAGGATCTGCTTCCACAGGTAATTGAGACCTACCGCCGCTGGCGGGAGGAGGGCTGTCCAGGGGGTCGCGACGGTTTCCTGCGCCGCATCGGGCGCCATCGAGGCATGTACATTCCGGAGTTTTTCCGGCCTGCCTATGATGCTGATGGAGAGCTGGCCGGGGTGCAGCAGGTGGAGGGGGAGCGTAGTGAGATAGTGAAGGCTGTTTCCCGGCTGGACGAGTGCCCGTTTCCGACGCGGCCGGTGGTACCGTATACGGCCACCGTGCACGATCGGGCGTCGGTGGAGATCTTCCGGGGGTGCACGCAGGGCTGCCGCTTTTGTCTGGCCGGCATGGTGTATCGGCCAGTGCGGGAGCGTACGCCGGATCAGGTGGTGAATCTCTGTCGCGACACCATCGCCAACACCGGCTATTCGGAAGTTTCGCTGGCATCTCTGTCCAGCACAGACCACAGCGGCATACAGGAGGTTATGCAGCGCCTGGGTACGGAATTTTCTGACGCCAGGGTCAGCATTTCACTCCCCTCACTTCGCGTGGATGATTTTTCCGTGGAGATCGCCGAGGCGGTCAAGGAGGTGAGGGACACCGGCATTACCCTGGCTCCAGAGGCCGGTACCCAGCGTATGCGCGATGTAATCAACAAGCGGGTTTCCGAGGATGACTATGTGCGTGCGCTGCGCGCGGCCTTTTCCGCCGGCTGCGATACGGTGAAGCTGTATTTTATGGTTGGGCTGCCGACAGAAACGGATGATGACGTGCGGGGCATTGCACGGCTGGTGCGGTTGGCCCATGATGTTTACCGCGAGAATCCAGGCAGCGGACGGGCACTGCAGGCTCACCTCAGTGTGGCCTGCTTCATCCCCAAACCCCACACTCCGTTTCAGTGGGAGCCGCAGCTGGGAGTAGATGAGTTTCAGCGAAGGATAGAACTCCTGCGCGGGGAACTGCCCAGGCGGGGATTGAAGTTCAACTGGCATGACCCGGAAATGAGTTTCTTGGAGGGAGCGCTCGCCCGGGGGGACCGGACTCTGGCCGATATTGTTGAGAGGGCCTGGCGAGGGGGATGCCGTTTCGACGGCTGGACAGAGCATTTTCAGCCGGAGAAGTGGTATGAGGCATTTTCGGCCTGCGGTGTCGACCCGGATTGCTTTGTGACTAGGGAACGGCTGCGGGAGGAGATCCTGCCCTGGACCCACCTGCACCCCGGTTTGAGTGAGAAATTCCTTTGGGACGAGCGGGAGCGGGCATACGCCGGATTGACGACGGAGGACTGCCGGCGTGGCGAGTGCACCGATTGTGGAGTTTGCCCGAATATTGGTGCCTCCTGTGAGGCGGCAGCACCTCTGCGGTCGGAGGACGAAAATGAGTGAACGAATCAGGTGTCAGTTGACTGTGGGCGACAGGGTGAGGTGGCTTTCGCACCTGGAGTTTCTCCGGACGGTATTTCGGGCCGTGCGGAGAGCGGGTATACCTGTTCGCTACAGCGAAGGGTACAACCCACACCCACAGATCTCATTCGCGACGGCCAGACCGGTGGGACTGTCCAGCGACGCTGAATTTGTGGACCTGCAGCTGCTCCGACGGGTGCGGGTTGGGGATCTGGAGGAGCATCTTGATGCTGCACTGCCGCGGGGATTTTCCCTGCTGCGGGCCGCTGAGGTTCCGGCCGCGGCCGAGAGCCTGAACTCTGCAATTAATGCGGCGCGCTACTCATTTGAGATGCCGCGCGAATCTCCGGGGGTATGGCGGGCCGCCGCACGGGAATTCTGTGCGCGGCGGAGCTGTGAAGTTGAGCGGCAGCGTTGGAACAAGCCGAATCGAATAGTTGATATTCGGCCCCATGTCTATGGACTGGATGTCTCGGTGACTGGAGATGGGGTCAGGCTCATTGCGGACATGGCGCTTGGGGGAGAAAATAATGTCAGGCCGGAGGAGCTGCTCCGGGCTCTCAGGGCCCTGGGGCCGGAGGGAGAGGAATCGGAGCACCCACTTTATGAGGTGCAGATGCACCGCCTGGCCATGTACCGGAGAGAGGATGGCAGAGAAATTGAGCCCTGGGATCTGACTTAGATCTTTGGGCTGGGTTATTATCAGATTATTACGGGGGCTGGAGATTATGAGCAAGGAGATCCTGGTCGCGGTTGACCAGGACGATGTACGTGTGGCAATCACGGAGGACGACGAGCTTGCGGAATTCTACATCGAACGGCCCACGAGCGAACGTGTGGTGGGGAATGTTTACCTGGGGAAGGTGGAAAATGTACTGCCCGGGATGGAGGCCTGTTTCGTTGATGTGGGGCTGGATCGCAACGCGTTTTTGTATGTGGATGATGCCCATCCCGTACGCAGTGACGAGGAGGATGGCCTGCCGGCCAACCTCAAGAGCGCATCAATAAACCAGCTGGTCCGACCGGGACAGCCGGTCATGGTGCAGATCGTAAAGGAGCCAATCGGCAGCAAGGGTGCCCGGGTGACCCGCAATGTCACTCTCCCTGGTCGCTACCTGGTGTTTATGCCAGCGGTGAACTATGTGGGAGTTTCCCGGCGCATAACTGATGATGAGGAGAGGAAGAGGCTGAAGAAGCTGGCGCACTCCATAAAGGAGACGGATGCTGGCCTGATAGTCCGTACTGTGGCGGAGAATCGAGGAGAAAAGGAGATCCGCGAGGATTACCAGTTTCTCAAGAAGCAGTGGCAGGACATACAGAAGAAGAGCAGAAGTGCCCGTGCTCCCGCGCTGCTGTACCGCGATATGGGGCTGAGCTACAGAATCCTTCGTGATACACTGGATCATACGGTTGACTCGATGCTCGTCGATGATCGTGATGAGTATGAAAAGATCCTCGGGCTGCTGGACATAATGGCTCCCTCGCGCAAGGATGTTGTCAAACTGTACCGCGAGGAGGGTCTGTTTGAGCGCCGGGGGGTAAGCCGCGAGATTGAACGGGCACTATCGCACCGGGTCTGGTTAAACTGCGGTGGGTACATTGTGGTTGACCGGACTGAGGCGCTTACCTCTATTGACGTGAATACCGGCCGCTATGTGGGCTCGGAGGATCTTCAGGATACCGTGTTCAAGACCAATCTGGAGGCCGCAGAAGAGATCGTCCGCCAGCTGAGGATTCGGGACATAGGCGGGATCATCATAATAGACTTTATTGACATGGAGTCGCCGCGCGACCGGAAAGAGGTCGTAGCCACCCTGGAGAAGGCCTTGGCACGGGACAAGACCAAGACAACCGTCCTGGGTATCACGCGGCTGGGCCTGGTAGAGATGACGCGCAAGAAAGTGCGGGAGAGTCTCGATAACGTTATGATGAAAAGCTGCCCCTACTGCGACGGGACGGGGCGGATCGTCTCCGAACACACTATGAGCGGGAAGGTGCGCGAGGAGGTGCGCAGCACCCTGCGGAACTCCTCAGCCCAAGCCCTGCTCGTGGAGGTTCACCCTTCGGTTGCGGCCCTGGTCATAGGTGCGGGGGGAAGTAACCTCAAGCGCTTGGAGGAGGAAACCGGAAAGAGCATCTACGTCCGCGGTGCTGAGTCATGCCACCTCCAGGAGATGAAAATCGTGGCCATGGGCGACAAGGAGGACGTGGAGAGGCAGGCTCTTCCGGTAAAGGATGGAGACGTGCTCGATATCCGGATCGAGGAGCCGCACGTCTCGAACCCGAAAGACGGTATCGCCAGGGTGGAAGGATATGTGCTTGACGTAGAGGAGGCCGGAAAACACGTCGGAAACGAGGTGAAGGTTGAGGTAGTCAATGCCTACCGCCCCTATGCCAAAGCACGCCTCGCCGCGGACGATGTTTGACCGTTAATCAGCCTTGTGCTAGAATTGTGTTCATCCTGTGGCGCGGTGAGCTTTCGCTGAGTTATCAGGATCATAACTGATGAACAAATGGATTCTGTGAGGTGTCCGGCAGTGAGTGCAACTGAGTATGCAATATTCGAAACCGGAGGTAAGCAGTACAAGGTATCTCCCGGAGATACGATTCGGGTGGAGAAGCTGGATGCGGACGAAGAGCAACAGGTGGAATTTGATCGGGTCCTTATGGTGAAATCCGGTGAGAAAGTTGCAATCGGCAATCCCACCGTGGATGGGGCGAAGATCGCCGCCACCGTTCTCAAGCAGGGACGTGGCAAGAAGATAACGGTCTTCAAGTACAAGCCAAAGGTCCGATACCGCAGAAAGCGCGGGCACCGGCAGTCGTTCAGCGAAGTCCGTGTCGATGACATAGATGCGGCTGATGTGAGCTGAGCTGTGGGAATTGATATACGTCCTATTTTGCCGGGCACAGCGAGACGGGGAGGCGCTCGAGTCCTTTGAAGTGCGGGGGCACGCCGGGTACGAGGATGCGGGACGCGACATTGTGTGTGCCGCGGTGTCAGCTCTGGCTCAGTCCACCGTAATTGGTCTGGCAGAGGTGGCGAAGTGTGAGCCGCAGATAGAGGTCGCCGATGGTTTTCTGCAGTGCCGGCTCAACTCTGCAGAACTGCCGCTGCCCGAGCAAGGTGATGCACAGGTACTGATGGAGACTTTTCGATTGGCAATCACTGATATTCAGAGGCAGTATCCCGATAGAATTCGTGTAAGGGTGCAGAAAACGGGAGGTGAACAGAATGCGCAGGATTCAGATTAATCTACAGCTTTTCGCCACCAAGAAGGCCGGCGGAAGCTCCAGAAATGGACGGGACAGTAATGCCAAGTACCTCGGTGTCAAGCACTATGATGGCGAAGAGGTAAAGACAGGGCACATTCTCGTCAGACAGCGCGGGACACGAATCCTGCCCGGCTGGAATGTCGGTGTGGGAGGCGATGACACGCTCTTCGCCAAGGCTGACGGGGTAGTCAACTTCCGTCGTCGCGGCAAAAACCGCAAGATCGTCGAGGTTGTTCCGGCCGAACATCTTGCGGCTGCCGTTGCCGATGACGACTGATCCGTGATTCGCAGCAGGAGTGGTGGTCGTTTTGTTCATTGACCGGGCCAGAATCATGGTCAAGGGCGGCGACGGTGGTGACGGAGCCGTTTCATTTCGTCGTGAGAAACACATCCCCAAAGGTGGTCCCGACGGTGGAGACGGGGGCGCCGGAGGGGATGTCGTCTTATTGGTGCGGGACGGCATGACTACTCTCTCTGCCTTCCGGAGGCGCAGCCATTTTTCCGCCGAGGACGGAGCACGTGGTGGGGGAAAGAAGCGCCACGGCAAATCAGGAAGCGACTGTGAAATACACGTACCGCCCGGCACCGTTGTGCTGACGGATGAGGGTGAGCTGGTGGCGGACCTGGTAGCATCCGATCAGAAGCTGGTGGTTGCCCGGGGCGGCCGCGGTGGGCGGGGCAGTGCGCAGTTTGCAACGGCCCAAAAACGGAGCCCGAGATTTGCAGAGAAGGGAGAACCGGGTGAGGAGCGCTGGATACTTCTCGAGCTGAAGCTGCTGGCAGATGTAGGTCTTGTGGGCCTGCCGAACGCCGGTAAGTCCACTCTCCTGTCGGTAATTTCTGCGGCGAAGCCCGATGTTGCGAACTACCCGTTTACCACCCTGGAACCCAACCTCGGGGTGGTCAATCTCGACTACGACCAATCTTTTGTTGCCGCGGACCTGCCGGGTCTCATAAAGGGCGCGCACGAGGGAGTCGGGCTGGGAGATGAGTTCCTGCGTCATGCCGAACGGACTGCCCTCCTGCTGCACCTGGTGGATCTTGCTGATCCCGCCCGGAAATCGCCTGAAGAAGCCTTTGTTGAGATTGAAGACGAGCTGTCGGCTTATGAGGTGGATCTGACGGACAAGCCGAGAATTGTCGTGGGAACGAAGATGGACCTGGAGGAGAGCCGCCGTGCCTGGCCGGATTTTTGCAGCTGGATTGAGTCCAGAGGGCATCAGACCGTTGCCGTTTCTGCCGCAACTCATGAGGGAGTTGATCAGCTGCTTCGCCTCACCTGGAACGAACTCCTTGACACCCGCTCTGAAGAAGATGAGGCCGGTATTTCTCATGACGGGCGTCCGAAAGGGTTCCGGGTCTACGGACCACCCGATGCCGGCCCTCGCGTTCTGAAGGAGGACGGGGAGTGGGTGGTGCGGGACGAGCGTTTCGAACGGTGGGTCGTCATGAGCGATCTGGACAACGACGAGGCCGTCGATCATCTGAACAGGAGGCTGAAGCGGGCCGGCCTGTACGAGATACTGGAAGAGGCCGGAGTGAAAGAGGGCGATGTGGTTCGGATCGGAGAGGTTGTTTTCGAATATGAGCCGTGATCTTGAGCGCAGTGACAGTCGCATTGGCTTCATGGGTGGGACATTTGATCCAATTCATCATGGACATCTGGTGGCGGCAGAGTCGGTCTATGAGAACTTTACCCTGGATCGCATAGTTTTTGTTCCTGCGGGCAGTCCTGCCCACAAACCCGACTCCAGGGTCACGAGTGCCCGGCATCGTCTGAACATGACCCGGCTGGCCTCCGAGAGTAACCCTCATTTCGAGGTCTCGTCAGTGGAAGTGGATCGCGAGGGCCCTTCCTACACCATTGACACCATGAAACACTTCCGTCGGCTGTACGGTCCAGAGGCAGACCTTTATTTCATAACTGGGGTGGATGCTGTGGTGCAGATACCCGAGTGGAAGAATGCTGGGGGGTTGTTCGAGATATGTAAATTCATCGCGGCTACCCGGCCCGGGTATCCGACGGAGAATTTCTTCCGGTTCCGGGACCAGCTTCCACCGAAGCAGCGCAGGGCCATGAAGGTCGTGGCGGTTCCCGCACTCGCAATATCTTCCAGTGATCTCCGACGCCGGGTCTGCCGGGGAAGCAGCATCAAGTACCTGGTGCCCGAGCCAGCTGAGGATTATATCTACGCCCACGGACTCTACGATTGTTCGGAGCAGGACGAGGCAGTTCGGCGCCCGATCGCGTTTTGAAGACATCCTGACTGGATGGGCCCACTTGTGATAATATTGGACGCAAGACAGCGGAGAGGGTTTTCCAATTGTAGGGGTGGAGGGTGAGATTAGGCTGGTGCGTGGCGACAGCAGCAAGAGAAACAACGGCACACCCGGGAGTGGATTTCCCTGGCGGCGGGTCGGGATACTGTTGGCTGCGGGTCTCGTCTTTTTTGGCCTCTTTTCGGTCACAGCTATTTACGTCTTTCTTTCCGGACTCACTGTTGAGGAGCAGGAGACCAGCGCCAAAGCACCCGTTCCGGATCCGGGCGAACGCATTCATATCCTGGTGCTGGGCGTGGATGAGGAACAGCCCACGGGGGATGAAGGGTATGTTCCCGCTCGTTCCGACACGTTGCTACTGGTGACGCTGGATCCGGTGACTTCTGAGGCGAATATCGTCTCCATACCGCGCGACACCCAGGTGAGGATTCCAGGTCGGCCGCATCCAGAAAAAGTTGCCCACGCCTATGCGCACGGTGGAGCGGGGCTGGCGATGGATACTGTTTCGCAGTTTTTGAACATACCGATTCACTATCACATAAGTCTCGACTTCAAGGGGTTTGCTAACATCATCGACGCAGTGGGCGGGGTTGAGATGAATGTGCAACAAGATATGTTTTACCGGGATCCGGCCCAGGATCTGATTATTGACATATCTGCTGGTAAGCAGCACATGGATGGCGATACTGCCCTGAAGTACGTTAGGTACAGGGGGCTGCACGGTTCCGATATCGACAGAATTGATCGCCAGCAGGAGTTTATCGATGTCCTGTTGAGGCAGGCTTTGAGTGTTCATGGTGTGCTGCGGCTTCCCGAGGTTGCCCGACAGATTCACCAGTATATGCGCACGGATATGTCTCCCAAGCAGGTGGTATCGCTGGTTACTTCATTTGCGGACATTTCTCCCGATGACGTGGAGTTTTCAATGATCCCCGGTGAGGCCGGCAAGGAGGGAGGCATTTGGTACTGGTTCGCTGATGAGGAGGCGACGCGGGAGATGATTGACTCCTCCGTGCTTGGTCTGGTCAGGGAAGAGAATTCATCCGTTACTGTGGAAGTTCTCAACGGCGGTGGCCTGCCGAGGGCTGCCGGGCGAGTAGCGGACCGCCTGCGTGACTACGGGTATGATGTTGTAGAAGTGGGCAATGCTCCCGACGTCGGTGATGAGCGGCACGAATCGACGCGCGTTATATACCGGGATGACCAGCTGGAGGGGAAGCTTATGGTGCGGGCTCTCCGGAGTTTTCTGGCTGAGGAGTCAGGTGTGAAGCTGTATGAAGATCACAATAACGCGCAGGTGGAAGAGGGCGAAGAGCACGAACAGGAGCCGGATGCAGTTATCACCATCTATGTGGGGGCGGATTTTTCAATACGATCCAACTGAGTTAAACACTGCATGGGGAGGGATTGCTTCAAGTTGACTTCTAAAGAGAAGGTGCTTGGGATGGTAGAGATCTGCGAGGATCGAAAGGCTCAGGAAATTGTAGTGCTCGATGTCAGAGAAGTGACACTTGTTGCCGATTACTTCCTGATTTGCAACGGAACATCCGGAACGCACATGGAGGCAATATCTGAGCACCTGGTGCGTCATTTGAAAGCCGAAGACGATTGCGATTTCCATGTCGAGGGATCACGCGCCGAGGGCTGGATCCTCGTAGACTGCGGGGATGTGCTGGTACATGTATTCACCCTGAACCAGCGGAGATACTATGATCTTGAGCGTTTGTGGGGAGATGCAGAGGTTCTGTCCGATGTAACGACAGCTTAGATTGCTTGGGGTTGTCCGACGCTTGGTCTGACCTCCCTGACTTGACGTGGATCGCTGATATACTTATAATGATCGGTGCAATTGAAAAATTGGGGCGGTAGCTCAGTTGGGAGAGCGCATGAATGGCATTCATGAGGTCGAGGGTTCGAATCCCTCTCGCTCCACCACCTAAATGCCCCCGCGACTCCCTTGCCGCGGGGGCATCATCATCCTGGCAACGCTTGATCTGTACGGTTCTTGCAAACGATGCCTTCGCGGTGAAAGATCTTCGTCAAACCAAGCAATTGTGAACCTTTCACAGCGCGTCTGCGTGCTGGTGGCAGATTCGTTCAGGGTCCGCTTACTGTTCCGAAATCTGTTACCTCGCCGGATTGCACCTCGACTGCGGGCACGATGATGCCCAAGTCTGGTCGCCCGACGATCTCCAGATGGTAGGTCCCGGGCTCGAGGTGATAGGACAGTCTACCTGTGTCATCGGTC
>PWGR01000180.1 GCA_003554565.1 Clostridia bacterium | reverse complement strand
TGCTCTTCGGGGCCCGGATGACCATTCCTGATCCGGCCCTGGTGCAGTTGATCGCAGGTGCGGTGCGCCTGTAGCACCTGCAGGCGTCATCTTCCGCCACGCAGGAACTGAGTAGCGATCTGGAGCATGCGGCCCAGGCAAAACCTAACTCCGGTTCACAAAGATGAAAACTGCCGCAACCATCTGACCTCAGTTCTTCATTGGATATGATCCCCGGACAAGACGGCTCAATCCGGCGGAAAGAGCCGCTACCCCATCGCGCGGCCCGCCACCTGATCTGACCACGTCTTTATGGCCGGTCACCGGGAGTGCAAGAAGAAACTCATGGGAACAGTCAGCAACAGGACGGCGGCCATCAGATGATACATGGAGTAAAGCCCGATGCCGTCACCAATGAAACCGTACACAAGCGGGGCAATGCCACTCGCCGCCAGAGTTGTGGTGTAGTACATGCCGAATCCGCGACTGCGTCCCGCAGCAGTAGTGCTCTGTGGTACCACCGCGTACAGTATAGACGAGGTACCATTGAGAAATAGGCCCATGAGAAATAACACGGGATACATCATGAATCCCTCACCGCGCACAAACGCAACGATGGTCACCGCGGTGAGAATCTCGGTAATTATGATGGCACTGCGCCGCCCCAGGCGGTCGGCCAGCGGGCCACAGAACAGTTTGCCCAGGGCACCACCGGCAGCGACCAGACTCAGCAGAGCCCCGGAAAACCCGGCGTCCATGAGAATAAAGGAAGCGAAGGCCACAACTGCAGAACGCGGCAGGGAATCCAGGACCCCGATCCCGTTCAGAACGCCAAACTGCAGCCAGTTGGTCACTCCCCAGGTAGGCTCATTCTCCGCCTTCCCTGCAGGTTCATCAACCTCACATTCGATATCCCGGACCGAATCCTCGTCAACCTGATCCTTCCGGGCACCGCGTGCACCGGGCACTTTCCAGCGGCTCAGGCTGAAAGCAAGCACCGCACCACTCACCCCGAGAACCAGCAGGGCTGAGCGCCAGCCAAAGGCCCCTGCCAGTGCCACGGCGGCAATGGGAAGAAGAGCCTTTCCGACATCACCGGAGAAGTTGAGTGCCCCGATATAGGTGGTCATCCGGCCGCGAGGTGCGGTCTTGGAGACCAGTGAGCTTCCCACCGGGTGTGATGCACCGGAGCCGGCCCCGGCCAAAAATGCCGTAACGAGGAAGATCGAGTAAGACGGGGCCAGGCTGAGGAGGGCCAGCCCCACGGTGAAGAGAACAGTTCCGCCGGTAAGTACAGTCAGCTCACCAATGCGCTCGGCGAGGATGCCAAACGGAACGCCCGTAGCCGAAAGAAGCGCATTGAATACGGTCTTGATAGCGCCAGTGCTGCCGTATGAGAGGTCGAACTCCATGGCAATCAAGGGGAGAAGCGGGTAGAGGCTCCAGCTGTACCCGTCATTTATAAAGTGATGAAAAGAACACCGGATCAACTCCACCACCGAAGCTCGACCCAGGGAAGCTCTGATCTGGCCCGGCAGATGACTGCAGCGCATATGACTCATCCTCTCACTTCTCCCCTATCTTCCGGGCCCATATGCGAGATCCTTCCCAGCCCTGTCGGCTGACAGGTCACACAGACCCAGCTTCTATTGTTCGGCAGTCGGATGTGACCGGAAACACTATCGCATTCGGTGGGCTCTGGGCGGCGCAGTATAGACAAGCTGACTGACCCCTCTTCATGAATCTCGTAGGGGTCGTACGGGGCTATGAGGGGAGCAAAGATGGCTACCAGCAGAACAATTGCCAGAATAATCACACCGATGAGCAACCTGGGGTCCCGCCTGAGGCGAAGCCAGACATTCGAAGAAGAGGAACCTGATCGCCGACATCCTCGCTGCTGCCCGAAGTCCCGTCGCACGGAAGACCACCTCCCATTCTTAGTGTATCATCAGAAGCACAGATACCCTTTTCGCAATCAGCAAGGGAATCACCTGAGAAAGCATCATGTTGCAAGTATTCGATAAATAGAGTATAGTTAAGTTGGTGAAATGTCTAATAGTGTTTTTTGGCGAGTCGCTGTACGCGACAAGGGCAAACACACCGAAAGGTGTGGGCGCAAAGCCACAGGTCTATGGCCACACGGCTACGACGGCTGGGCTGCCGAACGGAAGGGACTCGTTTGCTTTTGCAGTGCAACGCAGCATGAAGCATCCTGCAAACGCTCAGGATTCCTTCCCGATTGGCCTCCGGAATTTCACCCTTGTCTGTAGACGCAAATATACAACAGGATCTGCCGACAGAAGCGTCCATTTGCTTGCAATCGCGGAACGGCAATGCCGATGCACACTAGAAGAGAGTAATGCTGGATCTGGTGAACGGGGTTCATGGTTTTTTCAATTCATGGGAGGAGTGAAGGTTTGATGTTGAAGTTCATGAAGCGCAGAGAAGGCTTCACGCTGGTAGAGCTCATGGTGGTTGTTGTCATTATCGGGATTCTGGTGGCTATTGCGATACCGATTTATGGGGGGATACAAGGTAGAGCTAGGAATAATGCATGCGCTGCGAACATCCGTACGATCGAGGGCGCGGCCTCTATGTACCTGTCCGAAACTGGGGATTGGCCGGGCGATGTGGATGACATGGTAGATCCATCAAAGGAAGA
>PWGR01000170.1 GCA_003554565.1 Clostridia bacterium | reverse complement strand
AGGCACAGGCAAAGAAAAATTCGCACAGCTGATCCATCGCCATAGCCCGAGGGCAACTGGTCCACTCATTTCGGTAAACTCCGCGGCAATACCAGAACACCTCCTGGAAGCCGAGATCTTCGGATCCGAGCGCGGGGCCTTCACTGGCGCTGATAGAACGCGCCCGGGCCTGGCGGAGGCAGCAGACGGTGGAACATTGTTTCTCGACGAAATCGGTGACATGAGCCCTGACCTCCAGTCAAAGCTCCTTCGGTTGCTTCAGGACCATGAGATACAACGCTTGGGGAGCACTAAGAAGATCCCTGTGGATATCCGGATCATAACGGCTACCCATAAAAACCTTCAACAGGCTGTTAATGAGGGGAAGTTCAGATCTGACCTTTACTACCGACTCAACGTAATCCCATTGCTCTTACCACCCCTTAGAGAAAGACAGGAGGATATAAGGATTCTAGCTATCCATTTTCTGTCGGTATTCGCAGATCGATACAGAAAGACCATCAATTTCGGCACTGGCGTTATCCCCCGACTTCAAAGCTTTCATTGGCCCGGAAATATCAGACAGCTTGAAAATGTCATAGAGCGCGCAGTGCTTCGAGCGACCACATCAAAAATCCTGGCTTCTGAAATTGAGAAAATTCTGAACTTTGAATCTTTCGTCAACCCACAGGATGGAGAAACGCACTCAACAGACAATGGGCAGCAACGGCCAGACGACCGGAGTCCTCAACACCATCGGCCATATCGTAGGGTCGACGATATTGAACCTCAAACGCTCGAGACCGTTCTCAAAGAATGTCATGGCAATAAGACCAGAGCCGCCATGCGTTTGGGGCTGACGCCCCGGCAATTTTATTACCGCTTGAAAAAGCTCGGCATAAATTAATTATCGCTTCGCAGAGCATTTCCATGCCGGGTCCGACGTCCGCGATCACTTTCTTCCGGAGGTAGTTGCACTCGAGGAGTTGGTTGCGATTCTCGAAGATTTAGTTCGGTGCCAATCCGGGAAACTCAAAGACATCCTGTCCATGCGCGATCTCGATGTAGCGCCTCCACCAGCTCCTCCATAAACCCGTGCAATTCATCCCGATAACCCGTGCGTCCGGAGGGCTGATTCGGGTCTGAGGTCATCACCACCGTGGTGGCCAGTTCCGGCAGGACATAGAGCATCTGCCCGCCAAAGCCCCAGCCGTAGTAGCCCTCGATCCCCGCGAAGTCCCGGATAAACCAGCCGTAGCCATAGCCGTCGTTGGTCCAGCGGGAGCGCCCTCGCATCTGCCAGCTGGCTTCAACCCAGCCCGCCGGCAGGAGACGTTCGCCGTCCGGCGTCAATCCGTCGCGCCGATAGAGCTCCCCCAGCGCCACCAGCGCCTCGGGGCGCATGGACACCTGATTACCGCCAAACGCGATGCCCTGGGGATCATCCATCCAGTGATCCACCGAAATGCCCGCTGGGCCGAACCAGCGATTGGCGAGAACATAGCTGGGCTCGCCGGTCCGACGCTGCAGAATGGCGGACAGCAGGTGACTGTTGCCGGTGGAGTAGCGCATGCGACCCCCCGGCCGGCCCTCCATGGGCCGGCTCAGCGCGGCCCGAACCCAGTCACGACTGGCCACCCAGGCGCCATAGTTCTCGCCGGAGGTCCGCTCGAGCCCGGCCTGCATGGAGAGCAGGTGCTCCACGGTCAAGTCTTCAAGCAACGGATCGGCGTCCGGGGGCACCGCGTCCGGCAGCGCGTCCACCACGCGCTCATCCACCCCATCGAGGACACCGCGTTCAATGGCCGCCCCCACCACTGCGGCCAGCAGGGTCTTGGAGGCGGATTTGACGTTTGTGGAGCCATTCGCGGAGGCACCGTTAAATCCATCGGCCACAAGCAATTCGCCGTCAACGGCGATATGGAGGGTGCGCAGATTTCCGAACCGGTCCGCGGACATGGCGACGGTGGACAGCGTTGCCTCATCGACCCGGCCATTGGCGATGACCGCCTGGCTGACGGTGAGCAGAGCGAACAGCAATACCGCCAGCATTCTGATGATGGGTCCAATTCGCTGTTGGTTCATCGGCGCCTCTATGTGGGTCCCTGCCATGGGCGTTACCTTGGTGGGACCTCAGTTCATGGTGTGCCGGTTGCGCTGGAATGGAACACGGATCAGCTGACGGCCCCCGGCCATCTGCGCACGACTTTCAGTGACTCAGATGAGGCCAGCACGGTCGAGAATGTGCCAAATTTCATCCAATGACTCCGGATTCGCAAGCGCCGAAATGTTTCCTCTGAATTCTTCACCACGCAGCATTTTCGTGATGGCGATTTCGACTTTTTTGCCACTGCGAGAGTAGGGGATATCGGACACCGCCAGCAGTTGGCGAGGCACATGACGGGGGCTCGCACCGGTTTTGATCTGCTGCTTCAGCCGCTGCCGTGCGGCCTCGTCCAACTCATAGCCAGGTTTTAGCTTCACCAGCAGGACGATCTCTTCATCCCCGTCTACAGGACGGCCTGCCACCAGGCTGTCGAGCACTTCCGGCAGCATTTCGACCTGACGGTAGATCTCTGCGGTTCCGATGCGAACACCACCCGGGTTTAACGTCGTGTCCGATCGGCCGTACACAATGGCGCCACCAGAGGCGGTGAAACCAATGAAGTCCCCGTGT
>PWGR01000237.1 GCA_003554565.1 Clostridia bacterium | reverse complement strand
CCAGACCCTGTTCCACCAGGTATCTGGCTCCGGCGACCAGATCTTTCAGGTCATCCACGCCCCATCCGTTGGAAATGCCCCGTTCGAATTCCTTGCCGTAGCCAGCGCTGCCCCGCACATTGCACATCATCACTGTGTATCCGCGCTGCACGTAGTACTGCACCACGTGGTGTATGGTGTCGCGGAACTGATCCACCGGTCCGCCGTGGATCTCCAAAATGGCCGGTCCCGGCTCGTCCGGCGCATCGTCCGGACGATAGATGTAGGCGGGGATCTCTAACCCGTCGAAGCTGAAAAAGGTGTGTTTTTCGGGCCTGTTGAGCTTCCGGCGCAGACCAGCTGGCACAGAATTGGTCAGGCGTTCGGGCTCGCCGAACTGCAGCTCGTCTCCCTCTCCCCGCACCCGCACGATGTGCACGTCCGGGGGCGAGAGAAAGTCCTGGTAGGTGAAGGCGATCTTCTCACCATCGGGCGACCAGGCGGGGTGCGTGACCACACCCTCGCCGTCCGCGGCGATGGCCTCGCTCTCACCGGTGGCCAGACAGACCACCCGGAGTTCCATATTCCCGTTTCGATTAGAGGGGTAGGCAACAAAGTGCCCGTCCGGGGACCAGCTGGCATCCCCCAGGCTGATGGTCCCGCTCTCTCCCGCCTGGTCATATTCCTCCTCACACAGCGGCTCGGGTTCACCGGGGTCGGCCAGATCCGCGCGCCAGTAGTTGATCCAGTTGTTGCGGTGCGATCTGAACAGCATGGCCTCCCCGTCCGGAGACGGCAGGGGATAGCTGAATCTTTTTCCTATCTGGTAGTCGAATAAGCCGGGATCCTGCACGACGCTTCGTGTCTCGCCGCCCGCGAGCTCTACCTCCACCACGGTGTGGTCCTCCCACGATTCGCTCAGACGCACGTAGTACAGGCGGGTGCCGTCCGGGGCATAGGCCGGGAAGTGTTCGTGCACGTCCCCGTCCGTCAGTCGCTCCCACTCCCCGGTGCCGAGATCCACCTGGTACACGTCGAAGCTTCCGTACCGGTTGCAGGCGACGGCCATCGCCTCTCCCGACGGCGCCCAGGCCAGGGAGTTGATTTCGCCCCCCAGATCAGTCAGCTGGATATCATCCGCGCCACCTTCTTCCGTCAGTGGATGCAGCCACACTTCGCGATTTCCGCTTCTGGGCGACAGGTAAGCCAACCCCCCCCCGCAGGGAGAGATGCGGGGATCTACCCCGGCGCTACCCGCCGTGAGCTGCACCGACCCCCGTCCATCGCAGCCGACCCGGTGAAATTCGGATATGCCGGTGACGGTACTGCGGAAGATGACGGACGATGAGTCGGGAGTCCACTGCAGGTAATCCATCTCCACCCCCTGATGCATGGCCAGAATCTCGTCCCCTGATAGCGGCGAATTACCTCGCTTGTCCACCGTAATGCCCCTTTCCAAACTCACGTACTATTGATCTGCGAGGAGATTCTTCCCAACCAGCGCCCGGTGCCCGGGATGCAGCCGCTCGACAATGCGCACGAACCCGGGTATGCGCTCCCGGACCTCCCGCACCACCTCTGTTTCGTCCACGTGCAGGCAACGCCCCTCCCGGACGATCTCCTCGCCGGCAACTATCACTCCGTCAACATCTCCACCATCCACGTAGAAGACGATGTTCTGGGCGGTGCCGTAAAACGGCTGCAGCTTGGGGCGGTCCAGATCAATCAAGATCATGTCCGCTACCGCCCCCGGACGCAGGACGCCCAGCTCCTCCTCCATGCCGAGAACCCGGGCCGAACCTCCCGTCGACAGGTACAGAAGATCCCGAGCCGACAACAGGTTCCCCTCTCCGGAGAATATGCCCAGATTGGACGCGGTCTGGCGCATGCCATCCCACATGTCCATGCGCAGCCAGTCGGTGCCGAAGCCGGTGGGGACGCTCCGCTGCAGGTAGGCCTCTTTCAGCGGCGGGTACTTGCCCCCGCGACCGTACCGCGGAGCGCAGTGCGCGTAGACCGCACCCTCACGCCGCAGGATATCCAGATCTTCCCCGGTAGCCTCCGTGAGATGGACCACCTGGACATCCGATGCCAGAAAACCCAGCTGCTGCAGGTAGGCCACGGGGCTCATTCCGTGCGTCTCCCGGATGTAGGCGACCTCGCCGGGAGATTGCGCGACATGGATGTGCAGGCCCGCGCCGTATTCGTCGGCCATGCGCCTCATATCCCGCAGCAGTCCCTCCGAACAGGTGTCGGTGGCGTGCGCTCCCACCCGGCAGGTGATCCGTCCGCCGGCCCGACCGTGCCAGTTCTCAAAAAGCCGCACACTGGCCCTTACCTTCTCCCGACGTATGTGCGAGCTTCGCGCGTAGTCACCGTCCCCCACCGCGCGAAGATCACAATCATACACCTTGTGAGCGACGACCGCCCGCAGGCCCACCTCATAGGCCGCCTCCGCAACGGTCTCCGAATGATGATACATGTCGGATATGGTGGTGGATCCCGCCCGGGCGGTCTCCACCGCTCCCAGGAGACTGAGCCAGTAGTAGTCGTCCCGCGTCAGTTCCAGTTCCATGGGAAAGGCCAGACCGTGCAGCCCGCTGGACGGGTAGGTCCAGTCATCCAAAAGGCCGCGAAAGACGCATCCGGCCAGATGAGTGTGCGCATTGACCAGCCCGGGCAT
>PWGR01000121.1 GCA_003554565.1 Clostridia bacterium | reverse complement strand
CATGGAGACCGCATAGCCGCGGTGACCAGGGGCAGGGTGGAATGTGCGGCCCGCCGCAGGATCGACGCGCGGGGCCTGGTCGTCTCCCCTGGCTTCATCGACACGCACACTCATTCCGATTACTCCATATTCATCCACAATGAAGGCAGGAGCACGCTGAAAGCCGGCGTCACCACCGAGCTGGCCGGGATGTGCGGCTACGGGGTCTTCCCCCGCACCAACGAGGAGCGCAGATCCGAGGTGAAGGCGCGCATGGCTGCCTTTTCCCAGGTAGAGGCGGACCGGGTCCCGGGCGGCTGGCAGGGTCTGAACGGCTGGCTGCAGGTGCTGCGGGAGCGCGGCATCGGCTGCAATACAGCTCATCTCTGCGGGCACGGGGCCATACGCGCCGCCGTCATGGGGCCGGAGGGCCAGGGAGGCGAGCGGGTCCACCCGTCGACAGACGAGCTGCAGAGGATGAAGGAGATGGTGCGGGAGGCCATGCGGGACGGCGCCTTCGGCATGTCCTCGGGCCTGATGTACCCGCCGGCCAGAAACGCCGCCACCGCGGAGGTCCGCGAGCTGGTGTCAGCAGCCGCAGAGACGGGCGGCGTCCACGCCTCGCACATCCGGGGGGAGGCAGAACTGTTGATACCGGCAGTGCAGGAGTTCATCGGCATCACCGAATGGGCCGGGGGCACGGCCACCATCAGCCATCACAAGGCCTTCGGCCGGAAGAACTGGGGCAAGACCTCGTACACCCTGCAGATTTTGTCCGAGGCCAGGGCCAGGGGAATCGATGTGCTCTGCGATGTCTACCCCTGGGAATACGCGGCCCAGGCCAACCTGGGTGCTGCATTTTACACCGACTTCGAACTGTCCCCGCGCGACTCAGATGAACTGCTGCGGGTTCTCGAGGACAATGAGAAATGGGGCGAGATGAAGGACAGCATCCTGCGGGACCTCGCTTCCGAGGAGCAGGCACGGAGGCGGCGCTCGGCCGCCCTGCAGGCGGAAGGGGTGCCGGCGGGAGACACGTACGACCGGGTGCACGGGCAGTACGTGGTTCATTCTCCCGCTCGCCCGGATCTGCAGGGACGGCCCGTGGGCGAGGTCCACTGCAGACTCGGCGGCGATCACTGGCTGGACGCCCTGCGCCGCCTGTACCTGGAAGATGAGGGGCTGACCCAGATCGCCAGCGGCCGGATGTGGGAGGACGAGATCGCCTCCATCGTGCAGTACCCCCACTCCTGCATCAGCACAGATAGCTTCACCTTCGGAGGGGAATACGACCGGAGACGGCCCAGCAGCGTCGGCCTGCACCCCAGAAACTACGGAAGCTTCGCGAAAGTACTGGGACATTACGTCCGCGAGGAAGGGGTGCTCACCCTGGAGGATGCGGTGCGGAAGATGACCTCGCTGCCGGCCAGGGTGATAAATCTTCCGCGCCGGGGGATCATCGCCCCGGGTATGTACGCGGATATGACCATCTTCGACGAGCACTGCATCGGAAACCGCGCCGACTACTGCCAGCCGGACGTTCACCCGGCGGGGATCGAGCACGTGATGGTCAACGGGGTCATCGCGGTGAAAGATGGTGAGTTGACGGGCGAGCTCGCGGGGCACGTGCTGGCCTCGCGGTAATATGCGGCAGTATCACCAGGTGGTATGATTGATAGGCAGGTTCCTGGTCAACAGGAACCTCTTACCTGGAGGGGGAAACTGCAAGTGCAGGATTGTGGGGAATTTCAAACAGTCGACGCTGATAAAGAACGCAAGGAAATGGGGAGAATCGGCCGGTTCATACGGCTGGAGAGAAAGAGGCAGGACATGACGCTGTCTGATCTGGGAGAAGCGGCGGGCCTGACGCCGAGTCTTTTGAGCCGGATAGAGCTGGGGAAAACGCTTCCCTCGCTCATGTCCCTCCGGATGATCTCGCGGGCCCTGAATGTGTCCATGTTCTCCATGTTCTCCTCGGTTGAGGTGGACTCTCAGATCGTACGCGCCGCGGACAGGAAAAAGATCCAGAGATCGGAGTATTCTGTACAGTTTGAGCTGCTCGCACCCAACGTCACAGGCTATATGGAACCGGTTCTGATCAGCCTGGAGCCGGGGACAGCTTCCTGTGACTCGCTCATGACGCACCCGGCCGATGAATGGATAATGGTCCTGCAGGGCAAAATCGATGCGGAACTGAATGGAAAAATATACACGCTGAACGAACATGACTGCCTGTACATTGACGGCTCGTCGGTGGCGCACCGGTACGTAAACACCAGTGAATCGGTGGCACAGGCAGTGGTGGTGATGTCACCACCGGGCTGGTAGACAGGCGCACAGAAAGCGCGGCAGATCTCAGAGGAAGGGATGCGGGAAGAAACAGCAAATTACCCGCCATCCCTTCCGGCTTCCGGCCCGAAAACCGCCCGCCGCAAAATGCCCCGGGGCTGAGATGGATACTGCACCGCGGGGACGCACCCGTCAGAGGTCAGAAGGGGCGGCGACCGGGGTGCGGGTCCCACATGTTCCTGACTCACCCGGCCAGATCAGCCGTTCTCCCGGTTTCACATTCGACTTCCCCCCAACACAGGAGCGATCCCCCTTCCCACCGCACACCCGGCGGGAGCCGGCGTTTCACCCCCCGGCACGCTGTCTGTTAATGTTGACCTCAACCATGCCGTCACGAGCCT
>PWGR01000266.1 GCA_003554565.1 Clostridia bacterium | reverse complement strand
TCAGGTTATGCGCTTTAAATGATAAAGCCTCAAAAAACGAGGTTACATAGTTAGCAGCCTCTTCCTTTGCAAGGCCTTTTTCTTCGGCCCATTTAACTATTTCCCATAAAAGGGTATAGTATGGAGTAACAAGTGCTGTAATCGTAGCCATGATCTCTACCTTTTCAAAATCATTAACCCCAATAACTTCGCCTATAGGAGCAAATAAATCTTCTGCTTCTTCTTCAAGGGAAATAACAAAATTTTTACCAAGGATAATGCTTACCTGTTCTTCTTTTAAGGCATCGCTTTCCTGGTTTAAAGTAAAAGACTTCATAATACAGACTATATAGCGCTCATCAGCATCCACTTTGGGGCGCAGTTCGGTATTCAACAAGTCCTCCTGTAACAGGGGATGTAAGTCCAAATAATTTCCCAATTCCCGGATTACTTCTATATCATGCAAGCCGCGCACACTAATCCAATTAACTCCATCCATCCCCAGATATGGAAAACAGGATTTTATATCATCAAATTCCTCTTCAGCTAACCGGTTCTCACTGTAGTGGGTTAAACTAATACTGACCTGATCAACTTTTTGTTCACCTACATGAAAAAGAGCGCCGGGAAGCATTCCCGCTTTTTTAACTCTACTTCTACCGAATTTAATCATTCAATCATCTCCGCGTCATATGATTGGCGCAGGTTAAGCATATAGCAAAGTGAGTCTTTATTGCAAGATTATTTTTTAGAAAGGGTAAAATCTTTAGAACCTTATGTTGAAAGCACACCAGCTGGAGAAAGAGGTAATTGCAAAAGCTATACAGGCCTTAAACTCTAAGCAAACCACGAAAACCTCTTGCAGCATAATAAGTCTCCGCTCCATTATGGTAGACAAAGACAGTATCGTAGCGGCGGTCGCAAAAAAGGGCTCCACCGAGCTTTCTAATTTTAAGCGGTGTTTTTATCCAGCTCGAAGTTTTGGTATCGAACTCCCCGTGTTTTTGCAGCTCGCGGTATTCTTCTTCGGTTAAAATGTCAATGCCCATAGCATCAGCCATATCTATAGCATTATTCTCTGGCTTATTGTTTTTTCTTGACTCCTGGGCTTCACGATCGTAGCATAAGCTTCTGCAGCCATTGGGGCTTTGTGGAGAACAATCATAGAACAAGTACTCTCCACTATTCTCATCACAACCTATAACATCCGGCTCACCGCCAGTTCTTTCCATTTCATTTAGCGACCACAGCTTTTCAATGTCAGCAGCGAGTCTTTTTTCTATGATTCTCCACTCCAAGTTATGATGTCGCTTCTTGTTCATTTCAAAGCGCATTTTTAATTTTTTCAGCAGTTCAATGCGTACCTCAGTAGACAGTTTTCTATTATCTCTTTTCATCAGTTAAAACACTTCCCCACCTTACTGCTCATTATAGAATATATCAACACCTTGATACTCTGCTATAGAATCTTTCACCAATCACAAATTAACATACTTTTATGCTTGCGCTATCACTTTCTTGATAAAACGAACGTAACTGAGGGCATTTGCAAGTATCGCATAACCGAGGCCAACCCAGAAATAGAGGCTGTAATTGAGGTACATAGCTTCATCGCCCCTGATGACAGAACTGATCATTTTGGCTGGCCAGAAAGCCGGCACAACTGCAAAAAACAGTTCTTTGGCATCGGTAAATATTAAAGATATGACCGGCAATATAATGATCATGCCCAAAAGCTTCATAATGGCAAACCCTTCGATTTTATTGTGAGAAAAAATATTAATCACCAGGCCGGTTAACGGTGCGCTAAAGGAAGCCAGGAAAGCAACAATAAACATATCCCGCCAGGCCAAATCACCGATATCAGAAAACCACATCACGAAAACACAGGCCACAAATGTCAGGATATAAACCATGACCATTCGAAAGGACATAAACTGAGTAAAGGTCAGGGGAGTAACCCTGATAGAATTAACAATATGATCATCCCGGTCTTCCAGGATCGAAAAACCGGTCAACGCTCCAAAAGCAAGTGGGGTAATAAGAGTCAGTACAACCAGAATGAAATCTGCATTCGGTTCAATAGCAAAATCACTGGTTTCAGCAATGGCAGGCAGCGCATACCTTCCGATTAATCCAAACAGAAGAGGATAAAAAAGCATAAACCGCATCATAGGATCCCTGATCCACTTTTTAAATTCGCTGATAAAAAAGGAGACGTACATTTTTTACACCCCGCCTTCCTGGACGGCAAATTGTTCAAACTGCCTCAGGGCAAAGACAAATAACACTATAGATCCAACACCAAGATATGTTATTGCATATATAATTTCCCATAACTCAATATCACCTGCCGCGGCATAAAGCAAAATTATTGCCGCCTTGGTCGGGGCAACATAAAGAATCATTTCGGCCAACTCATGCTGGATGATCTGGATATAATCAAGCAAGGTAGGAATCATAAATATAAACATATACTTCATCATGTTGATCAATAAAGCGGTAAAGTCCCGGGACCGGTACGTTAGCAAAAAACCAACCAGGGAATGAAACAAGGACACCAGGATCACGGCACCCAGCAAAACAATGAAGCTCATGTCTATTTCTTTAAATAGTGCTGCGTACAAATACAAAACCACCAGGGTAACCACACTGGTTATAACAGTGACAACAGCCTTATTTAACAGGTAATCTTTCTTGTT
>PWGR01000167.1 GCA_003554565.1 Clostridia bacterium | reverse complement strand
GGCCGAGGCTACCTCCTCCTGCAGGATCTCTCTTTCGGACAGGAGTTCCTGACGCTGTACGATCAAATCATAGGCGTCACCCCGCACCAGGAGCTGTCCCGCCTCCACCTGGTCACCCTCTGTCACTGTGACCTCCATGAGCACCATGCCGTGCACGGAGAACACCTCCCGCTCATCACGGGCGGCTACATAACCGGTGGCTCCTACCATGCGCCGTACCGAACCCTGTTCAGCCGCGTCCACCTCCACCGCCACGGCACCGAAATGTCCCCATGTCAGAGCACCGGCCGCGCCGATAATCAGCAGCGCCGCCGCTGTGAAGGCCACCTTCCTACCCATAGATCATTCCTCCTCACGTCATCCGTGTCGACAGTGCTTCAAGCAGGTTCAGGTTCTTCACGCGCGCCCGCACGGCATACATGACCACCACCACATATACGGCCACCAGGGCTGTCGCGATCAAGTAAGAAATGGGGTGAAAGTCCGCCGGCAGGTAGAACAGATCGGACCTGAACATACTCGACAGGGCCAGGGTGAAACCCCTCCCCATGGGCAGGCCCAGCATAATCCCCAGGATTGAGGCGATAATATTCTCCCTCCGCAGCACCTGGTAGACCTGGTCGCGGCTGTAGCCCAGCACCCGCATGGAGGCAAATTCCCGGGTGCGTTCAGATATGGTGACCGAAGTGGTATTGAACAGGATGGCAAAACCCAGCACGCCCCCGACCACAAGCATCAGCGAGTACATGACGATCACCATATCGAGAAACTCCATGAACGCATCCATAAGGTCAGATGACGAGAACACAGTCCCCACATTCCTCACTTCTAATAACTCGGCCCGCACATCCCCTCCCCCCTTAATCAATGCACCGGTATACGTGCTGGACTCGCGGGTGAGCCGGCTCATCTGCTCGAGCGACATGTATATGCCGGATCCCAGGTACTGGTTCACCACCGCCGCAACCTGTACGGTTCGTTCCTCTCCCCCGGTTACAGACGAGGACATCAACAGCTCATCGCCCGGCTGCACTCCCAGGCTCTCGGCCAGGTATCTGGAGACAAGTGCACCAGAGGCGGGAACGCCTATGGGCTGCCCGCGTACATTTTCGAATCTCTGCAGCTCGGCGCCGGCGGGGAGGGCACGCACCACAACCGTCTCATCGCGCCATCCTCGCGTCACGCGAAAAGGATACTCGGAAAAAGGCTCTACTGCATCGAAGTCCACCATCTCTCCCAGGTGGGCAATTCCCTCAGGTCCCACCGGCTGGTTGAAGGAGACGGAGCTGTCATAGACCTCGAATTCTCCAAACTGCCGGATAAACATCAGGTCGATCACAGAAAGGGCGTAAAAGGGCATCAGCACGACAACGAAGGTGAAAGCCACCCCCAGGACGGAAAGGGCAAAGCGCTTCTTGTTGCGGAGGACATGCCGCAGCACCAGCTTCCAGGAAAAAGACAGGCGTCTCCACACAGAAGGCAGGGCTATCTCAACCAGGTTGCGGCGCCCGGGCGCCGGTGCCTCCGGACGCATCGCATCAGCCGGCACAATTTCCAGCACGCCGCGGGCCGCCCAGAGTGCGGTGCCACCGCAAAAAACCAGGGTCATCACTGTGCCCCAAATTATGAATGACCAGTCCGGCCGCATCTGCATCAAAGGGACCTCGAAGAACTCCATGTAAAACTCGGTGACCGGCACCACCAATAGCTGTCCCAGACCCATCCCGGCCACCGCACCTGCTGCACCCATCGCCAACGCGTACTTCAGGTAATGCATGAGAATCTCGCGATTGTCGTAACCGACCGCCTTCAGCACACCGATGACTGTGCGGTCCCCCTCGACAAGCCGCATGACCAGCATGTATATGACCACGGCAGCGATCCCGAGAAATACCACCGGCACCATCAACGACATCTGCTCCATACTCTCCAGCTCTATGTCCACCATGAAATGACTGAGCTGGTCATCGCGGGTGATGACCGATCGCAGGCCCCGGCCCTCCATCTCCTCCTCCACCCGGTCGCGGGTATCCTCATAATTGACCCCCCCGGGAGCGAGAAAAACGGCATCGTTGACCTGTCCCGGCATGCCCAGCAGGTCACCCAGCAGATCCCGGTGTACGAAACCGATGCCGAAGCTCTCGTCATCCGGCATGAGGTTCTGGATGTCCTGCACTGCGTAGGTGAATTCGGGACTGTCCGCCAGGGCCGTGACGGTGAAGGAGATGGGCTCACCCTGTATGACCAGATCTATACTGTCGCCCACTGAAATGCCGTGTGCCTCCGCAAAGCGGGCGAACAGCGCCATCTGTCGTTCCTGCGGACGTTCCGGCAGGCGTCCCTCATGAATAAAGGGAATATTGACCTTCTGTCCGTCGGAGAAGCTTACCAGCCTGAGTGTGGGATGACTATCATCCATCTCCACCCGCACATCATGCACGATGCGGCCCTCAACTTCGGCCACCTCCGGTAGGCCGTCGAGACGCTCAATGTAGGAAGTTGGCTGCGGCGAAAACTCCGCAAACACATCCGCAAACGACTGGCGGCAGTAGTATTCCTCCACCGAGTGAGAGAGGTTCTGCGTGGTGTTGGCCAGTATGATGAACGACAGAAGGCCCATGGATATGACTGTGGCCACAGCCGCAAACTGCAGCCATGAGCGGCGGATGTTCCTTAACAGGCGCCGGTCC
>PWGR01000162.1 GCA_003554565.1 Clostridia bacterium | reverse complement strand
GAGCGGAAATTCATGGAGAGGATTTCATGGTAAGCCCACTCTGCGGTTTGCTTATCGAGAAGGTCGATGTTTTCTTCGCAGACTTCCTCATCGTAGGACCAATCGACAATGCCCGCGCAGAGAATGGCGGCCTGGTCGTACTGCTGGGACTCCTGCCCCTGCTGCTCTTGCCCAAATTCCCGGAGGGCCTTGACCATATCGCCACCGAGCTCCTTCATTCTCTCCAGCGAGTCCTTCATCTGTGCTTCTGACGCTTCCTCCAGCTGCCGCCATGACAACCTGCGGAACTTCATCCACTCGCCGTCCTCGTGGGGAATGTCTACCTGTTTGGTGATATTGGATACTATCGCCATGCTGTCCCTCCCTTACGTCACTTCGCCTGTGGGTTGCAGCGTGCAGTTAAAGCGGGTCAGTTCTCCGGTTGTGGGGTTTTTTGAGTAGGTTCTGATGATTGCATCAAAGGTGTCGGATTCGGTGCCGCCCCAAGTGATGGTCACTCCACGGGTATCGCCAACGCCGCTCAGTACGGCATCAGGGCCGTTGTCGGCATCATCGAAGAAGCCCTCAAGCGTTATCTCGTTCGCCTGCTTGATTCCCGCAGAAAGGTGCTTTGCCCACTCATCACCAAAGGTAGTCGATTCCTGCGTCAGGGCCTCAATCTCAAATCCATCAATCGTGTCGATGTATTCTGAGAGGTCACAGGCGGTATCGCCACTGTCATCAACCTGAATTTGCAAGTCAGGGCTACCATATTTACTCATCTACTATCCTCCTCAAACCAACCATGAATTTCGCCGATGGTTATGCGCCAGCGTTCGTGAAACTCCAGCTGACGGCAAGGTATCGCTCGATACTTCCTTCAATTTCAATTCTCTCTGAATCGGGTGCGGACTCGACAGCGGTAAACGATGCGAGGGTGCTCCATCCGTTGCCAGAGGACTCCCTGATGTTGACGGTGATGCTATCGCAGTCCTCCAGCTCACTAACCTGCAAATAAGCAACGCCGTCCTCGGAGGAAGTTTCGTTGTCCACTGCGTCATCCTCCGTGTCGTCGCCCTCGGTGCTGACGTGGGAGTGGAGAATCACGCCTTCATCCACCTGCCCTGCCCCCAGATAGGAGGCATTGGCCCGGTGGAGTTCCCCCCGACTTGCAACTTTCGTGTAGCTGGACTGCAGTGCGCCACTGTACCCGGTGAACTGCTGACCGATTTCGTTGCCTGTGACGTTGTAGCACAACACCCGCTCCACACCTATACCCGCATCAAGAGCGTCATGGGAGGAGTCGGTTGCATCATCGAAGTATCCCTCCTGCGACAGTTCCGCCCGTCGGAGGTCTGTATATTCATGCTTTGCCCAGTCATCACCGAGGGAGGTTGTCTCCTCAATATCCGCCTCAATCTCATCTGTGATTTGCGTGGACACACCGAGCACGTCGTATCCGTCAATGAGGAAAAAGCCCACTTTGTTAGAGCCATATTTCGCCATTATTCACCACCTACTCTTCCGGGTCGAAGTCGAAGGCCGAAACGTCTTGAATGTCCAGCATAGCATTAAATCCAACGTAAGCCTGTCCGCCATGCGAGAGAATGACAGGAACCGTAGGGACAGCTCCCCGGAGGGTCGAAAATGACACGCTGCCGTCTATCGTGGGGTCTTCGTCAAATGCGTCCTTCGCCGCAAACCAGAATGCTGTTGCAATCTTGCCGCTCCGGTCATCCTCAACTCGCGCACGGGCAACCCACAGCTGGACGTTTATCTGAAAGTTCTGGTCGCGGCTACCGAAGCCAAGTGTCCGCTCGCTCTCGGTCAGGGCATTGACAACGCAGGGCAGGTCGGAGATTGTGCCGGGCGGGGCTCCCCAGTGCACCCTCTCCACGCTTTGGGAGGTGGGAGACGTTATCGAGATGGACTTCTGCAGGGATGAAAGTTTAGTTAAGAATGTATCGAAGTTCATCTGTGAAACGCCTCCCTAACCCTTTGCACCATGTTTGACAGCAGTCTGGGGATTTCACCTTCAACAACTTCACGGGCACGGGTGAGGAACCGCTTGCCCTTCGTGCCCCGTCGCTGGATTTCCAGAGAGATTTCCCTGCCAGAGTCGGGGTGCCCGACGGCTTCTTTCCAGCGAATAATCTGCGGAAGGATTGCGCCGGGGTCTGCGCCGGGGGGCCTGCCCTCTTCGATGGACTGCACTCTGTCGTCGGCAATCATGGAGAACACTTTGGCCGTGGTGGAGGTCACCCGACTTTCGATGGAGCGCTCAGCAATACCAGTACCGCCACTGATACCCTCAACGGCGGAGTTCTGCCCGATTTCTGCGGCCTCTTCAAGCACCTCCTGCATTGGTCTGCCTACCAGCTCCGGGTCTTGCAGCTTAATCTCCAGCTCCTTCATGCCCTCGACTTCGACGCCTATCTTGTCAGACATAGCGAATCCGCCTGTAGTTATCAGTGAGCTGCCGGATGATGTGTTGAGCGTCGGGGGATGCTTCTATCGCCTCGCCCAACTCGGGGATTCGACGGGTAGCACGGGGAGTCTCTAATCGGAGAATGGCGGTCAGGTGGATGGTTGCTCGCTTGACGGATTCAGGGACAGAAGGCCAGCCAAACTTACCCGTCACCTTCACGCGTTGCCCCCTGTAAAAAACCCCGTAGTCTCCCCCCTCCGTCATAGCAATTTTCGTGTACGGGCGGGGCTCTGGG
>PWGR01000111.1 GCA_003554565.1 Clostridia bacterium | reverse complement strand
CGATGGAAAACCCCGACGTGGGACCCCAACCCACAACACTGATGTCATGCCAGCTGCCGCCGGTGTCCTTCGCCCACAGCTGGATGTCGTCTGCGCCGACCGGGGCGATCCGCACCATCCCATCGTAGGACATATCCCGCAGCTCCGTGATCGCGATGGACACACGGGCCGGCTCAAGGTCAAAAAAGTCGACATCCGTCGGATCTGTGAGGGGTTCACCGGCCACATACTCATCGGCGTGCTCCACCACGAAACCATAAGCGTGCAACTGAGGCGTCGTGTCGACCACGTTCACAAGCAGTGTCGCATTGTCTCCGACGTCGAACTCAAAGATGATCTCAAGAGTGTCCCCGGCCTGTGCATCGGTCAAGAGAGTCGTTGGATCGATTCGCAGACTGTCTCCGTCGATCAGATAATTCAGCGAATACCCACCCCATCGCACAGCATTTACCTCGGATGCACTATTCCACGTGATGTTGGTGGTCAAGGAACCACCAATGATCTCTGGACTATCGTGCAGATCAACCTGCAGCATTTCCGGGGCGATGTGCGCATGCACTGTTGTACGCGGGCGCCGCACCGTGCGGCGAGACATCGCCGGCTCCGGCTCCTGCCCATTGGCGAGCGGTTCAATTCCCTCCAGGATCACGGTGGTCGTGATCGTCTCGATCGCTGTCAGGCCCCGATCAACAAGGGGGATGGCTTCTGCCCGGGTCAGGTGGGCATGAGGGCGGAATGTACCATCGGGGTAGCCGAGTACAATACCGCCAGCTGCCACCGCAAATAGGGCCTCTTCTGCCCAGTCGGCGACCTCGTTCTGATCGACAAATGCTTGGGGATCTGCCGCCACGAGACCCACCGCGAGATTACCCTGCACCGATTCGAAGCCGTCCAGTGTCACCTGGTATGTGTGCTCGCCGTCCCTCACACCCTGGAAGTGGAGATGACCGTCTCCATCCGTTTCACCCGATAGATGACCGAGTCCCACGACCGCTCCCTCCAGAGGCTGCTCGTCCCCATCCGCCACCCCGAAGCTGACCAGGCGGATAGCGAGTAAGTCCAGCAGGCGGTGCACAATGGTTGCTGCCTCCTGCCGGCTGATGGCCTGGTCAGGACGGAACATCCCCTCCGCATCGCCAGCCAGCAGACCGGCTCCAACTGCGCCGGCCACATCGGCAAAAAACCAATCATCTTCTGTCACGTCGGCGAAGCCGGGACAACTCTCGCTGGCGGGCACGGGATAAGCGCGGCTGAGAAAGACCACAAACTCTGCCCGGGTTACCTCATCATCCGGCCGGAAGGTGCTATCGGAATAGCCCATAGCCTGGTCCTGTCTCAGCCATTTCCGGATGGACTCCTCGGCCCAGTGCCCAATGATGTCCCCGGCTGCCTGAGTCACTCCCATGGTGCCGAGTACCAGGGTCAGTGCCACAGCAATTGCCAGGACACCTTTATTTCGTCTCACCATGCTCACAGCTCCCTTCTATTTCCATTCAACGAACAGCATCGCTGTCTGGATCGGTTGACTCAACATCCCGGCGGAATTTTCCGCAGGCCTCCAGCACACGGTGCAGGGGGTCATTTTCCCGGACCAGACTGCGGCACTTCAAGCGCAGGTTTTGTGACCGTTCCGATGCAGCCTCTGGCCGCAGGTTCAGTAATATGAGAGGCCGAACGTGGCAGCAAAGCTTTCGGGATGAAATTGGCCCCTTGCATTGACTGCAGGCGGTTCAATATACAGGTGGCCGCTCTCGTTGGCTGCAATGGTACCTGCCGCCAGGGTCGACCAACGACGGGCCGCAATACAAGCGGAAAGCGATCCCACCTTGCGAAGTCTTTCACCTCCCAATCTGCCGGTGGATAGGGCTGCATCCTGGAGAATAGACGCAATCACCAGGTTACCACTGGCGATGAGGAGAATCCCCCATCCCAGAGGGGTGGTTAAGCGGTGAATTTGGGGGTAGTATTGGGGTAGGTGCAGCTGTGGAATAACCTGTCAGGGTGAACGAGCATTGCTTGCGGCATCTTGCACTTGGTAGAAGATACTTTGCTGGCGAGAGGTCATCATATGAAAACGAGCGGAATTGCCTGGAGGAGTTTGGGAGTCCTCGGCGGCCTGGGAATACTGGGCTGGACCCTGGTCTTTCCCTTCTATGGCCCCCTGGCCAGTAATCTGCTGCAGGAACAGGCCGTCTTGGGGACTCATTCCTTCGTGTTGGGACTGGCGGTGGGCTACGTCCTGTGTGCCTGGCGCGGGAATCGTCTCTTATTTCGCGCCGGCTTCTCATCCCTGGCTGCCGTCACGCTGGCAGTTGCTTCCTGGTTGAGTCCATGGATTTACGTGACGACGGTTCTCATGGCGCTCAGCGGAATGGCCACAGCCGGCCCCACCCTGACCTGGACCTCCTTCCTCGCCAGCACCAAGAGGCGGGTCTTTCCGTTTATCGTGGCTGTGATTGGTGCAAATCTGCTGTGTTATGTTGCCACCCTTACTGCGAGCAACCCCGTGTGGGCTTATGCGTTGGCGGCCCTGGCGGCAGTATCATTTCTCCTGGGTTCCCGGGCTCTGGAAGGGGAGGCCACGGATGTTGCCGAGGATGCTCCCCAGCGGTGGATTGTTCTTTGGCCGCTTCTCCTGTTCATCATTTCTGCCAGTTATGTGGGAGGCTTGCTGTATGGTGCGATCATACCCGCCGTGCAGGGATGGACGGCGTTGGGGT
>PWGR01000132.1 GCA_003554565.1 Clostridia bacterium | reverse complement strand
CGGAAGGAGATAATGGACGTCCTGTGTGCGACTACTGCGGTGGAGCAAGAGCGTCCGTTGTCCGGCCGGTCGCTTCCGTCGACCGGCGGCATGATACAACATGAAAGGGGAGGACAGTCGAAGATGAAAAGCAGGAAACTTCTCATGATTCCGGGACCGGTGGAGTTTACTCCCGAGGTCCTCAACGCGATGGGAGAACCGACTACCAGTCATATTGCTCCTGATTTTATCGACTGCTTTGGCGAGTGCCTGGAGATGACGCGGGAGGTGTTTCTTGCCCCCTCGGCGCAGCCCTTCATCGTGGCGGGCACTGGCACATTTGCAATGGACATGGCGGCGAGCAACCTGATAGAGCCCGGCGACCGTGCCCTGGTTGTAAATACCGGATACTTTGGCGACCGGATGGGAGACATTCTCGGTCGTTACGGGGCGGAGGTGGACCACCTGCGCGCTCCCATCGGCGATGCAGCCGGTGTAGATGATCTCCAGGAGGCCCTCGATGCGGGCAGCTACACTCTGGTATCGATGACGCATGTTGATACATCAACAGGTGTGCTCACCGATGTTGGTGCCCTGGCGGCGGTCGCCAAGGCGGCGGGATGCCTTACGGTTGTCGATGGTGTTTGCGGCACGGCCGGTGCGGAGTGCCGGACTGAGGAGTGGGATATTGACGTTCATCTCACTGCCTCCCAGAAGGCCGTGGGGGTGCCACCCGGGTTGGCCCTTCTGACCTTCAGCCCGGATGCCATGGCGAAGTTCGAGGGGCGGGACTCCCCCGTGGCCAACTACTACGCCGATATCGACAACTGGTTGCCCATCATGCAGGCCTACGAGAACCGGGGCGGGGCCTATTTTGGAACGCCGCCAGTGAACCTGATATATGCCCTGAACGCCAGCCTGCGCCAGATCCTGGCTGAAGGTATGGATGCCAGGTTTGCCAGACACGACCGTCTCGCGCGGGCCTTCAGGGCTGGAGCGGCGGCCATGGGCCTGGAGATGGTTCCCCGGGACGACAGCCTTGCCGCACCCACCCTGACGGCGTTGTATTATCCGGAGAATATAGATGCGTCGCTCTGCGCCGGTATAGGTGCAGAGGGGGTCATTGTGGCTGCAGGGCTGCATGCGGAGATAAAGGAAGAGTACTTCCGCATCGGTCACATGGGCGACTGCAATGAATCGGACATTCTGAGCACCCTTGGAGCTGTTGAACGGGCGCTGGCGGCGGAAGGACATACCTGCTCGACCCGCTCGGGCGTGCAGGCGGCACAGCACGCGTTGATCGGCGATTGAGCCGGGATGAGTACCCTTGACCCGACGGCGCCGGGCGGGTGCTTCCGCCCGGCGCCGCGCTCGCCGAATTCTGTCGGTTTGATGGCAAATCTTCATTAAGACTGGCGGGGGTTTCGGAAAGCTGGCTTGGTCGGGGCGGGAGGATCGTAGTACTGTCCCGGAGAAGAAAGGTCGAAGTACAGACGAGCGTCATCATCCACCCCGAAGTCCTCGGTTGAGCCGCTTCCCTGCACATCATTGAGCGCCTCCCGGAACAGGGCGTTGTGTGCTTCCTCGCGGTTGAGGAGGAAGTCGATGGTCTCCCGCACTCCTTCATCGTCTATCTGGCGGTGCAGGTACTCATAGACCACCTTGGCCCGCTGCTCTGCGGCTATGTTGGACAGGAGGTCCGCTGCCAGGTCACCGGTGCTGTTGACGTAGGTGGCGGTCCACGGGTGCCCGGAAGCATTGGTGAGCTGAGGGCCGAGCCCGCCGATGACATGTGACTGGATACTTCCTGCCTCGACGCCCCGAGCATCTGGATTTTCGCCGTTCAACAGACGCACGGTTGTAGCCACCATCTCCATGTGCCCGAGTTCCTCCGAGCCGATGTCCAAAAAGAGGTCGCGGATTCGGGGGTCAGTTATGCAGAAACTCTGTGACAGGTACTGCATTGCGGCTTTCAGCTCGCCGTGCGGCCCTCCCAGCTGTTCGGTCAGTAGGGTTGCATACTCCGGGTTGGGTCGCTCGATGCGAACGGGGTGCAGAAGCTGTTTTTCGTGTCTGAACATCTCAGTACTCCCTTCGATGTGGTCTCAAGAAGTAACGTCCCCTCCAGTGGCCGCCGCGATTCGATGACCGGCTTACGATATCAGGTGCCAGAAGGAGCGCGCCTCCTCATTTTGTGAAGTTCGAGGGGCCCGGCATGAATAGTCGCCAGATTTTCGTGAATTTCGGAAATTGATTGTCCTCACCAAGGACTGAGTATGCAGCAATTCACTGTGGGCACACGGTCGCACAGTGATTGTGTGGTGTGCCCATTATCATGCAACCTGGATTGGCGCACATTCTGAGGCAGCCGCGGTGGGTAATTGATTGAGGCAGTGATGCTTCACTGCGACCTCGTACTGCGAAGATCAGCATGCCGCAGGTCGTCCCGCTCGCGACCGGGTGGTGAGGGCGCCCGCTGCCCGGTTCTCGGTCTATCTCGTCCAGGTGCTCTTGCCCGTAGTAGTAGATGGTCATGTAGCCCGGCCACAGCTGCTGAAAGTCAACCTGCCCCCGCGCGGCCCCCGGTGGAAACTGCATGTGCTCCCGGTACAGCCGCACGGCATCCTCTACCGGCCGCCCAAAGTGATGCAGCAGGAGGTCGGCCTTGATCCTCACCGCCGTGTGCAGGCGGCGGTAGGCCACAAAGCGGGAAAGGCCGGCTCGGGGAAGATGTGCTCAAGGAGTG
>PWGR01000228.1 GCA_003554565.1 Clostridia bacterium | reverse complement strand
GCCCCACCTCTTCGCTGGGTTATGTCTTCCCCTGGAGTGGTGGACTGCTGCTTCTGGTCACCACCATAGAAGCCCAGGCTGTTGAATATGAATTTGTCGAGGCAGTCACCCCCACCCAGCTAACACCCTATGTGTTTTTCGGATTCGCTCTGCTTCTGGTTTTACTCATCGCCGGTCTAACAGGCTGGGATAGAAAGTTTGAGGGGCCGGAAGGACCAATGGGCACCCCCGTAGATGAACCCCACAAGGGATTGATGGTTGAGGATCAGAAATAGAAAAAAGTATCTCAGGATATAACCAGCGGCCTTGCATTCAAAGGAAGCTACATGAATTTAAAGGAAACTACAGAAAGAGAAGAGGGCGCCTGCCCGCCTTGGGGTGGGCCGCCCTCTTTTAAGTTTGCTCTATAATGGTCGGTACCGGGTTCCCTGAGCTTTTTCACGAAATTTCGACATAACATGAGATCGATCCAGGTGGTGAGCGGCTCACCTTCCCCTCCATATTCCGACATAAACTCAACTGAATATACTTTTTAACTATAATATTGAATATACTCCCTCACCATAATAATGAAGCTTTATTTCTGCCTGGCCCCTTCATCTTCTAGTTCCTGACCTGTTCCTGCCAATCTTCATGATCAAAGTCGTCCCCCTCTAATGTATATCTACAGTCCTTCAAAACCTTCGCCAGAGATATCATCTCCCTCCTCCCGGGCCAGATCCCCCCAATATCCAGCCTGAATTCTAATTTCCCGTTCTCTGAAGCTATAACCTCCGGATCAAGCTCTTCACCCGCCTGCCTGCATTAAAATTTATAAAAGCGTCAAAAATCATAAAAAACCATAAATTTAAAAATATTTATTAAAATTTATGCAGGAAAATTTATCTTAATCAACAAGTCTATTAATATTATCTTTAATAGTAAAAATATTATGTTTAAATCCCATAAGATGACAATAAATGACAACTAAAACATTTGATGAAAAATTAAATAAAAAATTCAATAAAATCATATAATAAAACATATAATGAAATAAATAATAAACTCTTTAAATAAAAAACTTAAAATAAAAAATCTTTAAATAAAAACATTAAATAAAAACTTAAAACAAAAGCTTTATATATAACATTAAATAAAAACATTAAATAAAAACATTCAATAAACATATAATACCTGATATCACCGGCTATAACCTCTGTGATAACCTTCGCTTTATGACTGCAAATTCTTCAGTGAGGAGGAAAGAGAGTGATCAAGCTAACCCGTTTGCTCTGCTTTGGTCTGCTGCTGCTGGTTGCCACTATGGGCGCCACTGCCGGAGTCTATTCTGGAGCAGCCGCTGACCCGGATAATCTGGAATACCTCAAGCAGGAAATTGGCGGCCGAAGCTCCTTTGAAGTGGGCGATATAGAGATCAATCTGCGCCTGGCCCCTGCAGCTGAATTCCCTGTCTGGACAGGTGATGGCGGAACCGATATTGTGGATGCCTCCTTCTGGATAGCCGAGACCCAGGTGACCTATGAGCTCTGGTATGAAGTGCGGAAGTGGGCTGAAAACAACGGTTACACCTTCGCCAGCCCGGGCTGTGAAGGGACCAACCTGGGAAGGGGCTCCTGGTCTCAGGGTTTTGAAAAGGCCGGCATCCCTCCCACTGCAAGGAAAAGGGAGCCGGTAACCATGGTGGACTGGAGCGACTGCATTGTCTGGTGCAATGCCCTCTCAGAATTTCTGGAACTGACTCCGGTCTATATCAGGAAAGGCGCGGTGCTCAGAGATTCCACCGAATTCGCTGTCCTGGGAGGAGATCCCTCTTCGACCTTCGATGCCGATGAGGTAGAGCAGCGTGAGGCAGATGGTTTCCGCCTCCCCACAAGGAGCGAGTGGGAACTGGCGGCCCGCTACCAGGGAGATGACGGCTCCCATGATGCAATTTTTCTGGACGGCCTGCACTGGACACCAGGCAGCCATGCCAGTGGCGGAATCGGGCCGATATACCCCTGGGATGAAGAGGCCCGGGCCCAGCTCTCAGAAATAGCCTGGTATGAGGGCAACAGCGATGTTGACGGTGACGGGATGCGTACCCAGGCAGTCGGTTTAAAAGAGCCCAATACCCTCGGCCTCTATGATATGAGCGGCAATGTCTGGGAGTGGTGCTTCACAGCAGCTGGACCGGGCGGCAGCCATCGAGCAATCAAAGGAGGCCACTGGCACGGCAACGAAAGGGTGCTGAGGGTGGGATATAACGACAGCCAGCCCCCGGAGATTGCCCTGCCCAGCATCGGCTTTCGCCTTGCCCGCAATCGCTAATGGCCGGCACCGAATGGCCGGCACCCCGCAATCGTTAATGGTCGGTACCGGGTTCCCCAAGTTTTTTCACCACTTTTCGACATATCAAACAAAAATGACAGGCTCAACAGCATATCATTTTATTTTTTTTGAGCCAGGAAAAAAGCATAAAGGTTTAGAAGGAGGAACCATGAAAAATCTAGCGAAAAATCAATTTGGCCTGCGGCTGAGAGAACGCCGCTCCCTTTTCGGGCTGATCTTGCTCTGCTTTCTATCCTGTATTCTGGCTTTCAGCATTGCTCTCGGGCTGTCAGCATATTATCCTGCGGCAGCCTGGGAATGGCAGCCCCTGGATTCTTACGCTTTCTGGGATCCCTCTGAAGATGCAGCAAGAATTGCTGACGAGCTGCTGGCGGCTCAAACCATACCGGAAACAGAGGAGCTAATCT
>PWGR01000119.1 GCA_003554565.1 Clostridia bacterium | reverse complement strand
TGAGCATAAATCGACGATTATCACCTCCAACAAGGCTTTTGATGAATGGGGCCATATTCTATATGATCCGGTGCTGGCGACCGCTATTTTAGACCGCTTTGTTCATCACTGTCATTTTGTGACCATCAAAGGTGAAAGCTACCGGATGAAGGAACGTCAGGGTCTAATTGACAATGATGCACAAAAAAAGCCAGCTAAACGCGGTCGCCCGCCAAAGAAAAATAACACTGATGATAAAGGTGGTGATGGCTAGATGCCTAGTACAAGGCTGTGGATATGCCGTATTTATGGATTCTGATGGATAACTCTTCGAGGTAACCACAGAACCCACAAATACTTGGACAAAGCAAAAACCGCTTTGCCCACATAACACACAGCCTCCGCTGCAAGTTCTTTTTCTTCTATGCTTTAAAAATTAAGACCATTTAATGACGGGGTGGGGAAATTTCTCCACCATAAACGGGGAATTTTCATTGACAATAACACTCCTGACCTCCCGGTCTTGTCGCCAAAGGCTTTGCTGCTGATATTCCCTTTTCTTGAATAATGTAAACTGGCTCTAAACCGTTTATTTTGCAATAAGACAAGAGTTTCTCTTTCTGATCTTTTAAGCTGACACCATTAACGAACTGCTCTTCTGTACTGACTCTGGTATACAAAACAGCGGCGTATTTCATTCTTCATCATCCTCCATTTCTTTCAGATATTCCTTACCAGCCTTGCATTTGCAATAACAATTTCTTGACAAACCATCCATATCTGAAATTATTTTTACTATCCCGGAGTCAAAACAAAGCTCACATTCAAATTCAATAACCACATTCTCTTGCTCAAACTCATCGAAATATTTTATTCGCCTTATCATTTTTTCATTACCCTTCATTATTGTTTAGAGTTATTCCACATTTACATATTCCATTGAAGCTCTGAGAAGATTGTTGTAATCTCCGCTGGTCGCATCTTCAATATACTTCTGTGCTGATTCTTTATAACCAGCCCTTTTCAGTGCTTCTGAGACGCGACCAAGAATCGAAAAGGCATTACCCTCCTCACCAGCAAGGCGAACAGTTACATCGGGATGCTTAGGCATCGCACTTACCTCCTATTGGAATTATTGGATATTATTAACAGCTTTCAATTATATTTTAATATACCTAACTATATAAATCAATGTTTATTTTTAAAATATACAGTCAATTTCAATATTTTAACAAGGGACACGTTTGGGAAACTCCAACACTTCGCCTACGGAAAAGGAAACATAAAGTATGATGGAGTTTAGATAAACAGGATTTTATATTACAAAAAAGAATTAAATTAGAATAAAATAATATATTAGTAGGAGGTGAGATTTTGTCAATATCTCAAAGTATTTTAGAAACTTTACTTTATGAAGAAGAAAGCGAAACTCTTGATTTCAAACAAGAGCAATACTCTTTTGAAGGAGCCAGTAATGAAGATAAATCTGAGTTGTTAAAAGACATATTATCAATGGCAAATGCCTGGCGACGTACAAATGCTTATATCCTTGTTGGTGTAAAAGAAGAAAAGGGAGACCGTTCGATAATTAAGGGTGTAAGTCACCATCTTGAAGATGCAAGCTTACAGCAGTTTGTTAACTCGAAAACTCAAAGACCTCTTCATTTTTCCTATATTGCTACTAAGTTGGATGGAAAGGATATTGCGGTAATTGAAATTCCGTTACAAGATCGTCCGCTCTATTTAAATAATGACTATGGAAAGCTTAAAAAAGGTTCAGTTTATATTAAAAGGGGAAGCTCGACAGATATTGCATCTCCAGATGAGATAGTAAAAATGGGACAATATCCAGCTACTTACAGTGTAAATATCCCTCTGCTTAATATTCAGTTTTTTGATGTTTCAACTTCACAACCTCTTGGCAACTCAATACAGCTTCATACTAAAAACCTCAAATTTCTTGAAAACGAAGATTTGCCCGATTACGGGGAAATTTACACCAGTCTTGAAGGTATCATATCTCCATTAACTGCTAATAAAGATTATTATAGGGAGCTAGTTCATTATCTTACTTTATATCATGGTTATTCAAGAGTAGATTTCCAGGTTGAGAATGAAGGTAGCATTGTTGCTAAAGATGTAAAAGTTGAACTAAAAATTGAAAACACATCCGGTGATATTATTGTATGTGAAGCATCTGACTATCCAATGGAACCGCCATCTAAAGATAATTTATGGTTTTTATCCCATCCCGTAAGAGATTTTAATCCTGACATTTGGGTTGAAAGTAGCTCCGAACAGTTAACTATTTTTGCCGAACTAGGAAAGATTCAGCCTAAATCAAAAGCAAGAACTTATAGTGGACTATATGTTAGTGCAATAAAGTCAGTTAATAAGGTAGCTGAAGTGAAAATATTTGCTGATAATTTACCTTCACCGAGAATTAGTCAGTTATTTTTTAGTGTCAGTTCTACTAAAAAAACCGTTTCATTAGAAGATTTTATTGATTAATCTTTAACCACTCAAAATTATCACCCTTGCCCTGTCTTATTAATATTGTAGTTTTCATCTATTTGATCTAACGACCGAGTCTAATAATTATAAACGGGGACACGTTTTAAAATTAACCTCTTACCCTCATTGCATCAAAGGCCCCATAAGTCATTATATTGGCAATATTCATTAATTAATATTATAATTTAAATAGGCTCATTCTCTCTTTTCTTTTATACAGCGTTGAGCATTCATCTCAACGCTGT
>PWGR01000269.1 GCA_003554565.1 Clostridia bacterium | reverse complement strand
GACCGGCGCACCCGGCCCGTCCGGGGATGCCCGTCCAGATTCCCCGTCGCTGACCTGGCGGGACGTCCGATGCAGGGCGGGCCAGATCTTCAACGGAGATACCGCACACCTGCTGCTCACCGGGTTTCTGGGTTTTGTGTCGGCGGAGGCCATGGTTGTCTGGCTTCCCACCTACCTGCAGGAGGTTCACCAGTTCACCCAGGTGCAGTCATCGGCTATGATATCATTCATGCTGTCCATATACGTGCCCTCAGCCATTCTGGCCGGGCGGGCCTGCGATGAGTGGCGGAGGCGAATTCATGTGCTGCATGTGGGATGTTTGCTGATGTCTGCCGCATTCGCAGCGCTGCTTTTTGGGGTCAGCGGGCCGTTCCTGTGGGGGGCGATGGCAGTGTTCGGCTTCGGCTTTGCGTGGAATATGGGCCCCATCCTGACCATGGGCACCGAGGTGGTTGACGAAGCCAACGTGGGAATCGTCACTGCCCTGATACTGATATCTACCATGTTGGCCACCGCGGTCTCCGGTAGTGTATTCGGCCACATCCTCGACCTTCTCGGCAGCTACCAGTATGTGTGGGCGTTCGCCGGCGTACTCATGCTGGCCCGTATTCCCCTGTCGGCAATGGTAATGGGCAAACACTGAAGCTGCCGGGGACCGGTGCCCCCGGATCCTGCAGGGCACGAAGGTCAGGCTTCGAGCATGCTTTGAAGTTATGTTAGCCTGGGTCAATCCCGGTCGAAACAGACACCCCATGGCCAAGACGGGAAACTCGGGCGGCGTGGTCTGCTGCAGGCTCCGCTGACTCCATTGCCGGACAATGGACGGTCGAGGGAAGCAGTGGCCGGGAGGAATCGAACACAGATGAATCCCGTGAGCAGACCAGGATCGGGTAGGAGGCGGGGTCACCCCCGCCGTCCCCCCCACACCACCGGACATGCGGGTCAGCATCCGGCGGTTCAGGAGCGTTTCGTAAATACACCCGCTCTGCGCTGCTGCATACAGCCTCAGGGTTACATTGTGCGGATGTGTTCACGACCCCAGCGACGCCGCAGCCGAAATCCTTCGTGTCTCCAGTTCAATGTGCAAGTGGCCCCAATCACATCGCTAATATGTGGGCCCTCAGTCTTCCAAAAGGGACCTAGCTACCGTGACTATTTCGGATTTGGCCAACCCTACCGCTGTGATTATGATGCCGACATCATTACTGGCGAAGGCCAGCTCACGCCTGGTTCTACCGTCAGAGAGTTCCTGAACGTTGAATTGGGCTGTAGTCGTATCGGATAGCTCGATGACATCAGTGTAATCACTGATCTGCAGTTGCAAATTCGATTCGGCAATTTCTAAATGGCCCTCATCATCATCACTGAAGGACAGTAAAGCCGTGTACTTGGGGTTTGCCTGTTCTATTCCCGGCGGGGGCCCCATCACCTCTATCCCCGAGAAAGTATACCCGTCAGGAAGGTACGTGGGGAGGATTATGGTAAACGGTACTTCGTCTTGCGCTGCTTTAATTTCATCGTTGTCAGGTAGAGACGAGGCTACAGAAGAACCACATCCACTAAACATCAGCGTGATCAAGCAGCAGATTCCAATCACCCGGAGATGTCGCATTATGGACTCACCTCCTTACTTTTATCTAATCTGCTTGATTACATCACTATCTGCAAGGCCCGCGGTGGCTTCTCCTGTTTATACCACTTCGCTCCCCTAGGGGGCACCCTGCCGGAACCACGTCCCCAGCTAACTTCCATCCGACCCAGTGTTCTCCCCCGATACCAGCTTCCTCAAGAAACCCAATTTTACACCACGTACTGATACCCTACTGAGGCTGGGCGCACCCCGCTCTTCTCCTCTTTAACCCTCAAACGCAGTTTCTTGCCAAGCCACTATTTCAGGCTCTCAAGAACCCGCTCCCCCGCGCGTTTGCTCTTGACGTACACATTCACATCATCGGCATAACGCACGAATCTGTGGCCACGAGATTGAAGCTCGCAGTCCAGGTCATCAAGGAGGATGTTCGCCAACAGGGGACTCAGTGGTCCACCCTGTGGGGTGCCTTCCTCTGTCGATACCACCACTCCGTTGATCATCACGCCGGACTGGAGGTATCTGCGGATCAACCTCAGGACCCGCTTGGGAATCTCAGCTCTGCGCACCGGCTGGGGACGGTATCCATCCCCGAGAAGATCATCCCTGATGCCTGCCCAGTGTTCCCTCAGGTACGGCATCAGCTCCTCAACGGTCATCCCATCCACGCCCGGTGCTCCTGCATTCGACTTCACGCGCTCATAGGCCTGTATCATGTTGTGTCGGGACACAACCCGTTCCATCAACCGCTGATCCTCTGCCTCGCGGGATGGCTCTCCCGGTCGTTCCGGGGATGCACTCGGCCCGCCTTCAGGCACTGACGGATTCACCGTCTCCTCCTGATGGTCGGCTCCCGAAGGAGTTTTCTGCTGTCTCCGGCACATCCCTCGAACTCACAGACTCCATCCTCTCGTTCATGTTCGGTCCTTCCGTCAGGATTCATCAACAGGGATTAGGCGGGGCCCAGCTGAGGCTGCCCCCTTTCGGTTGGCAGTGCCTCAATCTCCCCTCCATACCCTGATGACTGCTCCTGCGTGTAGAGTCGGAAGAGGCGGGCAGGACGCCTACCTCCGTCCGCTCACTCAAACGGAACGTACAGTTTTCCCGTATTCCGCTTTCCTCAACTGCAAGCATACGCTACGGCAAATCACGTAAG
>PWGR01000068.1 GCA_003554565.1 Clostridia bacterium | reverse complement strand
GAGGCACTCGAGAACCGCCTCCACCTTGCAGAACATCTCGTCCGTGCCGAACAGGACAACCGATTTCTCATGTTTTTCCACGTGGGTCACGGTGTGTTCCACGCCGTGCCTGTCTTCGTATACGACGGTGACCGTGTACGAGTACTCGATGTTGGCGCGAACCAGGGGAGGATCATCCTGGATCTGCGTCAGGTTGCAGGTGCTCTGAAAATCAGAAGTCTCACAGCTGATGATCTCTTTCGGCCTTGGTTTTAGATCATCAAACTGGATTTCTGCGCAACGCTTCTGCGAGCAGGCATCGTAGATCTTCTCCACCTGTATGCAAACGGCCTCAATGGGCCTGGGGACTCTGCGCGGCGGGAAGGGCCCCGGCTGCACCTGACTGACCTGCTGCGTAACCCACTCCTCCTGTGACTGTGACTGGACGTCCTTTTCTTCTTCGTTCACCCAAATCGCCTCCTCTCTACTTCGATCATTAACATAATATGATTGCGCGTCCGGGATGTGACGGAAGAAATGTCTCCTTTGCACATATACATTGATTGAGGTGGTAATCATGTGGCCGTGGCAGAGATGGTCCGCCCTGCATCACGAGAGAGACGAGTGCTGGTTCTGGCAGCTGCGCGGCGGTCGGCTGGTGGGCGCTCACCGCCCGCGGGGTGATAGTGTGACCCGTCTACTGGACCTAGGTCCCGCCACAGCATTTGCTGTGGGCTGTGGTGCACCGGCGAGGCCGAAGATCCTGCTGCAGCATGGCCGCAGCGGTGACAGGGAACTGGATCTGGTGGAGGTATGTCGTGACAGTATAGCGCGCCGCACGCACGTAGCATCGGGCGAGACGGAGTTTCTACCTCATTTTTTGCCCCAGGCTGATCCCCGCTCCGGTTGGGCCCCATCATGGATGACAGGACGGAGGATCCGGGTGATTTCCGAAGAGAGAGAACTTCCCCAGTCACTGGATGAAGTCCACGCGTTGATCCCTACCGGCCGGGCGGTTCACTGGCCCTGGGCTTTCACCGGGCTGGGCAATGATGGTGCGGTAATAGCCGGTCCCCTCGGCTGGAGGAGTTGGGAACCGTGGAAGATGGAATCCGGTGGGGTCCTGCTTGCCCCTGCAGGAGAGGGCAGCTCGCTCAGCTTCGTTGCGGCTGTTCCGCCCCGCGATGGGGCGGGAGGACTGCTCTTCGTGCGGAGGACCTGGTGTGCGCGGGCCAGCTTCTGGCGAGGCGGTGGTTGGTCGGTTCCCGAGGTTCTTGCGCGACACCGGTCCGCGACCGGCCCAATATGGGGGGCGGCGAGCGGATGCCCAAAAGATCGCGCCGCGTATTTCTGGATTGATGGAAGGATGCAGGCCTGCATGGAAGAAGTAAATGTCGATGGTCATCAGAAGACGAGCGAGAGATTGTATCTCACTGAGTCGGGCAGGCGTCTCACTGCACTGCCGGTGCGGGTTTCCGGGCGATTCTGCCCGGTGGGCGACGCGGGAACCTGTTTTTCACATACCTGGGCGGTAATGCGGGGTAACGTTGAGATTGCGGGCGGACGGTTATGTGCACCTGAGGGGTGGACATTTGAGATGTCGATGCCGGCGAAGGCGCGCCACAGCACTTCTGATCGGACCGGTGCCCGACTGCACGCCGCGCTCGCTGCCGCCATTCGTGAAGTCGATAGGCTGCGGGCAGAGCGAGACAGCCTGAGACGATCCGCCCACCTGAATGATACCTGAGGCGGGTGGGTGTTTTTTGGCAGAAAGAGAAATTTGGGTGCGATTGTGCGCCTGGCGCACCGCCGCCAAGCACCGCAGGGGCCAACCGGCGTTCATATGATATCTGCCATAATCGCCAAGTTGTGGCTATTCGCTCATCCCCTTACAATATCCTCACTACACACACCACACAATGGAAGAGGGGATGAGGTTGCTATTATGAGAAGTCGAACATCTGCCGTATTTGCCGCCGCTGCAGTGGCTCTGGCGCTGTTCATGGTCCTGGCAGGTGCGCAGGTTGTCGAGGCATCGTGGTACTTTGAGCGTTGGCACACGCCGGACGAACCGATTGAGGACGAGCCCGACCCGGAGCCGGAACCAGAGCCGGAACCAGAGCCGGAACCAGACCCCGATCTGCCAGATGATGATTCGAGCAGCGGCTACGGCGGAGGCTGGGCCCGTCGCTGGTTGACTCCGGTGGATCCGGACCCGGATCCTCCCGTCGATGATGACCCCGATGAGGACGAAGAGGAAGACGATGACCCCGCGCCTTCACCCCCACCTCCCGGTGACGATTACTACTTCTCCTCTCACTATCCAGTCTCAGAGGCGCGCACTGGTGATGAGGCAGATCTTCTGCGGATGGTTAATGAGGAGCGAACCGAGCGGGGACTGCCCGCATTGGAGATGGACCCCGAGCTGACTGATGCGGCCAGGGCCAAGGCCTGGGATATAATTGAGAACAACTACTTCGATCACACCTCGCCCACGTACGGTTCACCTTGGGACATGCTCCGGGAGGCCGGAATACCTTACGTGTATGCGGGCGAGAACCTGGCTCGTGCGGGCAATGTGTGGGTCGTGCACTACCGACTGATGAACAGCAGCGGTCACCGGCAGAACATACTACGCGATCACTACACTCACGTGGGCATCGCAGTGATGAATGCGAGACCCTCCGGGGTCGTGGCGGTGCAGCTTTTCGTGGGGCGCTGACCTTAACCTGAACACGCCGGAATTTTACGCATTCCTCGCGGCCCGTACGCG
>PWGR01000014.1 GCA_003554565.1 Clostridia bacterium | reverse complement strand
GGTTCGTCAATCTGTATCGTTCTCATCTCAACCGCCTCCTGAAAAAGTTTTGTTTTTCTCGTTTCCTCAACCTTCTCCGACCCGCCATGTAGACGGGCCGATGACGGGGTTAGCATGGCTGTAATAGTTTGGCACGACCGGCACGAGTGTCCAAATGTATGGACTCAAAATCGCTCGCGCGTCTCACGTCCTCGCAATCAGATTTAAACTCACGGACCTCATCGCGGTCCCAACAGTAGGACCCATGCGCGATGTCTCTATCCTGTCCTATGTAATAGTAATCAGGACCAACCTTGCCGTAGTAGAGACCACCGTTGGTCTCGTATACCTCGGTGATTCGTGTTGCCATCTCAACCACCTCCGGCGTTGGTCGCCACCCGTGATTTATAGTCCTCCAACAATTCCTCTGCCTGCGCCGCGACGTCAAACAGCAAATAGCGTCCGTCCTGTTCCGCGTAGTGATACACTAACTCGGGGTCCTCCGCACACTCACGCAGCTCGTCAACTGTATAGTTACACAAATACTCGCCAAGCCCCGCGTAAAAATAGATGTCACCCAGCTCGGCTAATGCGGTGATAAATTCCGCTCCATCAACGTCGGTCCCCCGGTCTGTGACGGATGTGTCCTTCGGGGGATATGACCAATCCAGAGTTATGCGGTCGGATACGTCGATCTCTCGCCCCGACTGATTGAGATAGTCTATGTTGTGTTGCACTCGCTCTGCGGCGTCCGCCAGTATCATCTCCTCAACTTCAGAACAGCTGCTGGCCGTGCCAATGACGTGCGAGCTCCAGCCGAAATATACTGTGTTATCGCAGCGCGCGGAGCCGTAAATCACCACATACTGCGGGAGTTCGTGATCTAATTTGCTCTGCGCATCCGGTTGATTCCAACCCTCCGTGCTGTGTTGCTCTATAATCGTAAACATCGCAATCACTCCTTGGCGTTGGCCGCCACCCGAAAATTAATTTTTCTTTTTCTCTATCTTTCACTAATAATATAACACGCACGATATATACTGTCAAGTATTATTTTCCTTTTTTTTCATTTTTTTTCATTTTTTGTAGATTAGGGGGAAATAAGGCTAAAAAAACCCCGCCCGGTATGGTGGCCGGACGGGGCAGAGGCTGATTGCGATGTAGGTGTGATATTACGGGCAGGTGAGTCTATCTCATGTATCGTATCATAGGCGGCCAGAAAACCAGGCCGGGAGTCCGAACGCCCGCACGGCAAGATACGCTGATCGTCGTTTCCAGCGCGGAACCTGGACCTCTCTCATCATTCGCCCGAACATACGATCCGCTGTTTTCCGAGAGACGTAATCAGACAGGACAGTCCACCGACCATCAACTCGTTTTTCTAACTCCCCGTATCCGAATCCGAATACGTTACCGGTACATGCGTAGATCATGTCATGCAGTAACGGGGGGCCTAATCCGAGGTCTTTTCGTCCGATGAATGAGTGTAGGATTTTCGGGACACTGGCAAGATCACACTCAAAACCTTCTTGGACAATGAGTCTGTAGTCAGTGTCGCTTGGCTTATGATACCACTCATAGGCCCAGTCTTCCATCAAGCGGAACCATCCGGCGTCTAATACCTCAAGCCGCGGACGGTTAGGGAAGGTCCTCATAAGGGCAGAATATCAGCGATTTTTTGCAGTGACCTCAACGCCCGGCGCTGGGCCTGCTCAATCCTCTCTACCTGGTCGAGAAAATCCTGCGCCTCGGCGTCGGCATCATGGAGCCGCTCGTCAAGTTCGACCATTTCTTCGTCAAATTTATCAAGGTCTTCTCGGATTTGCTCATATAACTCCCGAGCGTCGTCGATCCGCTCGCACACTTCTGCCGGCTCTTCGCCAGCTTCACATTCTTCCTCCCGATCCGTCAGGTGATCGTCAATCGTGTACATGATTGCCCGGACGGATTGGCGGTTATCAATATACCGCTGGCGTGCATCGGTGTAACGGTCGCGCAAGTCATCCAGTTCTACCTGAACGGTCTTGCGGGCCTCGCCTAACTGGGCCGCACAGCCCACAATAACAACAGCAATAAGCAATGCCGTCGCCGCAATTATCCTAATCATATCTCCACATGACCTCCTGCTCGTGAGATTATGATCCACATGGAAGCTACTAATCCAAATATGCAGTGCTATCTATGCTACATTCAAAAGCTGTTATTCGTTCGTTTCTGAGTTTTTCTGGGCTTCGGTTGTAATTATCGAACCAGTAATCAGCTATAGCGTCAAGCTCCGGCTCCGGCAGCGGTTCCGGGCAGCGCAAATAATGCAACCGGCACATCGCCACCGCAAGACCGTTATTCCATAGCAATTCTTCGGGGCCAGGATAACGCCGGCCTATAACGTTAGATCGGATCGCCGACCACAATTCTTGCCATCCGCTATCTGTTTTGCGCGCGTCGATATAGTTTTCATGATCGAAAAAAGTGTCAGGCTCCATCTGACAGATTCCGAGAGCCGGGCCACCTCCAACCTGTTTCACATACTCTCCGCTGTCGCTCTCGTGGATTATTGTTGCTGTAACAAGTTTAAGGGCTTTTTCAGAGTAGCAAGTTATACTGGTATCATAAGGATAAGGCATACGGTGCAGAATAGGCTTCACTATTTCCTTTTCAAGCTGTTCGATATTCACGGGATAAGCCCCCTTAATCCTGAGAACGACTGAACAATAATCGCAACTATTGCAGCGATCAGCACAAGCACCAACCAGCCCAAACCATAGACAAGTTTCTGATACGCCG
>PWGR01000141.1 GCA_003554565.1 Clostridia bacterium | reverse complement strand
GTCCAGCTGCAGGCGATCCCGCAACATCTCGATGATGTCTCCATTCCAGGCGACATCGGTGGTGTTACCGTCCCGCACCTGGGCGATCACCGGGATACTGTCCGGAGTAACCCCAAGGCCGTAGAGGAATTGCTTCAAATCAGGACGTCCATCCTTGGAGTAACCGTGGACCAAATTCAACCCTTCCTCTCTGCCCTCATAGGCGCCCTGTACCGACATCGAAGTGGTATCGGCATGGATGATACTCACGTCGACGTCTTCCTCCATGATCGCTCTCAGTGCCACACGGGCATAGACCCGCTCGGGATCAGCGTCGGCCAACTTCTGCAGGGCGCGACTCATGGTATGGTCGTTCAAATCCTCCGGCAGTATGTCACTGCCGAACAGTTTCTTCACATCCATGTCAGAATAGAATCTCGGCAGGTAATGCAGGGGCTGCCTGTCCATCAATGCATTGATTATGATGGCCACAATCCGTTGCCCCGGGGACAGTTTGCAGCGATCCTCGTCCCAGTCCGTCATCTCATCGATGGTCTGCAGCAGACCGATTTGCCGACAAATCTCCTCAATGACCGGTGCTACCCCATCAGAGAATATCTGTACACCCAATGTTTTCGCCTCCCAATATCATGATAAAGAAGATCGGAGACGAAAGCTAGACAAATACTGGTAATACCCTAATTAATTTGCCCCCACACCCCATTCGCTAGAAATGCGCTCGAATGCAACATCGTCGCTTCTACCTCATGCCGCACATTTGCACGGTGCCGGGGGCCTTGCCCAGCCTGTCTCATGCAAGTCGCCCCCGTTACCTGCCTTTGTGGGGAGCCCGAAACCCACGATACGACCTTGAGGGCTATTTTCTGATATTCAAATGCACCTCATCTTCATCCTGCAGCATATGGGTGAAAGAGACGGGGCCGCCCGGAAACACCTCCGATGGTCCCCATACCCGGGCCTCGCCGATCCGGCACTTCAGATCTCCGTGGATTGCCGCAGCAAATTCCTCTATGGTGGAACCTGACGGGAGTATGATGGGGTCCTCCGCCCGTCCACGGGTCACCCGCGGGTAGATTCGCACCAGATTTGCCATTCCCCACACCGCATCAACCAACTCGTCGATTCCCTCCCCTGCGGCGGTGGACACCGGGACCACTCGCGCATGTGAAAACTCTGCCCGGTACTCATCGAGTACGCTATCCGCACCAGGAAGGTCCGTCTTGTTGGGGACTACCAGGTGAGGCATCTCTATGCTGGCCGCGCACAGCTCCCGGTAGACAGCCGAGAATTGCTTCAACCCGTAATCACTCAACTCCCCCATGTACACACCCGCATCTGCTGTCCTCACTGCGGACAGGTACGCACGGCCGCTGCCTCTTCCATGACCGGCTCCTTCAAGGAGACCGGGGATCTCAATCATCTGAATCGCGGCCCCACGATAGTTCAGCATCCCGGCAACCGGCCGCACAGTGGTAAAGGGGTAATCACCGACGCGGACCTTCCTGCCAGTGAGGACTGAGAGCAAGGATGACTTGCCACAGTTTGGAGGACCAACCAGCGCCACCGTCCTGTCGCCCTCTTTTTTGACCATAAAGGCCTCCCGGCTGACCACCCCTGATTGCGTCTCCGCAGCAGTCATCTGCTCCTTGATCCAGTTCTTCAGCCGACCGTAAGGCCCAGAAGTGTACCCTGGAAGCTCCTGCAGGGCTTCTCGCAGAACCTCCGCCTTCCCCTCCGCCGACAGGTCCTTTATCTTCTTTCTCAGTTTTCTTCGCATCACATCGGCCGGAATGGGCATCCACTCCACCTCCAATTTTTCGTGCCAACACAAAAACCACCGGGCTTCCCGGTGGGTCGCAGGGGCTTTTTGCTGCGGGGCCCCTTCGATATGTGCTGTGATCTGTCGGTATCAGACCGCTGACCACATCCCCCCGGGAACAGGCCGCACACTACGAGGGCACACTACGCCCTCGAACCGGAGACCGAGTCCGGCCTTGCTCATTCGGACCTGCAGCTCATTACGAATGTAGGACCTGTTTCCGGACATGTGCCTGCTCCCTTCCGTCAGCGATCCTCTCCAATCTTATCTTCCGCTGGGTCAGTAAGCAATCCCGGTCGCGCAGCATTTCGTGCGTCTCAATTCGTACTCTGCGAAGTGACAAACAGGGCCCGGGCCGCCTGCACGGCCCCTCCTCAGTCAACAGAAAGAGAGGGCAACCCGAATAGACGGGCATCCCTCTCTCGGATCAGCGGTGTTGGCGAGAGGCATTCAGTTAGCCCTTGGCTCTGCTCCTGGCGATAGCCGTTTCAGTCACCCAGTATCCGAACGCCCCGCCAACCAGGTAACGAGCAATCAGTGCGAGCGTCAGACCACCGTCGTAAGGTCTGAAAAAGCTCCCGGCCAGCAGCATGGCGCACACGGTCACCCCCACCCGCAACACCCGCTCCAACGGGTAGAACATCAGCAGCTCCCCGTTTCTCTCCATCGGATTTCTCACAAACAGCCGCTGTCCTACGAGGAAGAGGACTGCGGAAAACAGCAAAAGGAAAGGCCAGCGCGAAAGCAGTATGTCCCCGTCAGCAAAGAAATAGCTGAAGAGGCTGAGATCCGCTCCCACATCCAGAAAGTTCATGTATTCCGCCACCTCTCCCCAGCTCCAGTTGAAGATTATCATGGCGTTGTCACGAATCAGTCCGGCGATCCCAACCGGAAATGCCAGAAAAACCACGGTCAGGACGATGCTGGCGATGGAGTTACCAGCAATCATTGAAAAGACCAGAGTAAAGGAGAGCAGGGCCGCAAACAGGACCACCTGAGTCCACAACCACTGGGCAATAGTATAGAACTCGATGTACTCTGCCAACACCCCGTAATTTGCCGCCACCACGACTGCAAGCGAGAGTGCATTGATCAGGTAGACGGCGACAAATGAGGCGAGTCCGAAAAGATACTTGTTGAAAAACATCTGTCCCCTGCTGAAAGGCATGGCAAGGACAAATTCGATAGTCCTTCCCCTGCGCTCCTCTCCCATGAGCTGCGCGGAGATGACGACCCCGGCAATAAGGGCAATCAATGCCCACCCATCTGCTCCCCCGGGCTGCAGGCGTCTTAACACGACCCGGATGAAGGGATAGGCCCGGTCCAGATCCTCGGCCACCGCACGGTTCATCCCCAGAACCAGAGAGATCGGATGAATGTACAGCATGTAAGCCAGAAAGGCGAGGAACATACCCTTGGATTTGTGCCACTCTTTCCAGAAGAGTCCCCCGTGAAAGGCAAAATCAACTCTATTCATGGTTCGGTCCCTCCATGTAGTATATGTAAATGTCCTCCAGCGAGGTATCCACAGGCTCGAGATAAACAGTGTCCACAGCCTGCAGACGGGATAGCAGCGGTCTCCGCCCCACCAGCGCGTACATTCTGCCCAGCCTCTCAACGTACAGCAGGTCGCAGCAATCAGCTATCTCGGCGGGCATCTCGCCATCAAAGATGACGTGAACCGCAGCAAACCGGCGCCGGAGTTCCTCCAGGGGACCCTGAAGGGCTATCTCCCCGTCGCGTATAAATGCCACCGCGTCACAGATGCGTTCCAGTTCACCAGCGTTGTTACTGGAAACGAGCATGGTGGTTCCGCAGGCAGCTGTCTGATCGACCATCACCCTGAGGACCTCTTTCCGGACAGCCGGGTCCAGTCCTGAAGTGGGCTCATCCAGTATCAACAGATCCGGCATTATGGAAAGATTCAGTAGAAAAGCCAGTTGCGCCTTCATTCCCCTGGACAGGTTTGCGATTCTCTGTTCGGAGGGAAGCTCAAAGATTCCCTGCAGCCGGCGGTACTGCTCATGGTCCCAGTTGGGATAAGACATCCGGTAAAACCTGACCAGATCCTCCACCCTGAATCGCGGGTAGTAATTCCGCTGCTCACCCACATAGCCGACGCAATACTTGGCCTCAACGCTGGTTAACAGGTTCATACCTTCCCAAGTGATCTTCCCCCGGTCAGGTTCAAGGATACCGACAACACACTTCAACAGCGTGGTTTTGCCCATCCCGTTCGGCCCCAAAATGCCCAATATGGTCCCCTCGCTCAGCTGCAGGTCAACACCGCGCAGCACATCGGTAGTATCGAAGGCCTTGTGCAGGTTTTCAATCTTCAGCAACTCTCATCCCTCCCCGTGTGACCATGCTCCTGCAGCAACTCTTGAACCAGCTCCTCTATTTCGCCAGGCGAAAGCCCCATGTAGTGAGCGTCGATTATCCCCTTTCGGAAGTGCGCCCGGAGCGCCTCGAGTTCCCCGCTATCGGCAGTCCGCGTGTAGTCCTCGGCCACAAACGTACCCCTTCCCCGCACCGTGACAATGACACCCTGCCGCTCCAGCTCCTGGTAAGCCTTCTGGATGGTATTAGGGTTTATGGTGAGCTTGGTGGCCAGCTTCCGCACCGCCGGAAGCCTGTCACCTGGTGATAATGCACCCTTGAATACGGCCGCCCTCACCTGTTCCACTACCTGCTGATATATGGGATTATCACTCTTGAAATCTATGTCGAGCACTGAATCACCTCCCGTGCCGTTCGATCTGTACTAGGATGACTAGTACACTCGATGCACTAAAATATATACCGGACGACCCTTTGTGTCAAGTGACAGCGGGAAAAAGGATGCGGACATATTTTGATCTCGGACGATGGGCATGTCCAGTACAGGCTGATGGGCTCTCCCACTCTGTGCTCCTGCTTCTCCGTCCATTCATGAAAAACTGTCAGGACGCGGGCTCACTTCTTCTCAGCAGGTGTTCCCCGGCTGGCAGAGTCGGGGCTCCAAATGAGAGGCGAAGGCGATCCCCTGTTCGAACAACGGCTCCCGCAGGGCAGGAATATGAGGTCTGACATTGTGACCGTCCGAAATTGGGCGTGATGTCCTGAAGACCTGCCCGAGGACGTCCTGCCTCCGCGGCGACAGGGATTGGAGGACGCGCTGCCGAAATGCTCATCAGGCCGGCATCCCGCGGCCGGATTCTCGCCGCGGGGTTCAGCTGGGAAATCACTGAAAGGGTATGATTACAATGAATGAGCAGATCAGGCGCTCGGAGGTCCCGGAGGAGCTGACCTGGGATCTCACGGACATCTTTGCCACGGATGAAGAGTGGGAAGCCGAGCTGAGGGCAGTCAATGCAGACCTGACGACAGTAACCCGGTATGAAGGGCGACTACACGAGGGCGCCGACATCTTCCTGGCCTGTCTGCAAGCACAAGAATCACTAATGGAGCAACTTATGCGCGTGGGATCGTATGCCTATATGCGGCTGGCTGTCGACGGCACCTCCGAGGCCAACCAGGGAGCAGTGGCGCGAGTTTTCTCCCTTCGCTCCCGCATTGAAGGCAGCACGGCCTTTGTCCGATCAGAGGCGCTGGCACTGCCAGAAGGCACCCTTGAGCAATACCTGCAGGACGATCCCGAACTGGAATCCTTCCGTCCTGCTATAGAGCAGATGATCGAAGAGAAACCATACACCCTACACCCCGACGCGGAATCCGTCCTCGCCTCTCTGAGCGAAATTCTTGATGCGCCGGCAACCATATACCGCCAGTCAAAGACCACCGACATGTCCTTCCAACCGGTGCGGGATGGAGAAGGCTGCGAGCGCTCCATGTCATTCAGCACCTACGAGGGAAGATACGAGCGCTCAGTAGATGCCGTGCTGCGGCGCAATGCATTCGCCTCATTTACTGAGGGCCTCAGGGCCTACCAGAACACCTACGGCACAACCTGGGGCACCGAAGTGAGGAAGAACGTGGTCCTGGCGGATCTGCGGGGATTCCCTTCCGCAGTGGACATGATGCTTAGCTGGCAGCAGGTACCGCGGGAGGTCTACGAGCAGATACATGACATCATCCTCTCCGAGCTGGCACCACACATGCGACGTTATGCGCGTCTGCGGCGCGAGGTCGTGGGGCTGGACGAAATGCTGTACTGCGACATCGAAGCCCCGCTCGATCCAGACTATCACCCGGAAACCACCTATGAAGAGGCCGCGGGCATCATCCAGAGAGGACTCGAAGTGCTGGGGCCCGAATACAACGAGATAATCAAGTCCGGCCTCACGGAGCGGTGGATTGACCGGGCAGACAACATCGGGAAATCCACCGGCGCCTTCTGCAACTCGGTGTACGGCGTTCATCCTTACATAATGATCACCTGGAACGACAGCATGCGGGGGACCCTGACGCTGGCGCACGAGCTGGGCCACGCCGGGCAGGGAGTGCTGGCCCAAAAGAGCCAACGGCTGGCAGCTTCGCGGCCCTCCATGTTCTTCATTGAGGCCCCTTCCACCATAAACGAGCTGTTGGTGGCAGACTACATCCTGCAGGGCAGCGAGGACGTACGGATGAGGCGCTGGGTCATTGAACAGCTGCTCATGACCTACCATCACAACTTCGTACGGCACCTGATAGAGGGAGAGCTCCAACGGCGCATATATGGCCTGGCTGAGCAAGGAAGACCGATCAGCGCCGGTACTCTCAGTGACGTCCAGGGCGATATCCTCGAGCAGTTCTGGGGAGAAGAGATCACGATCGAAGACGGAGCGCGCCTGACCTGGATGCGGCAACCCCACTACTACCGGGGACTATATCCTTACAGCTACGCTGCCGGTTTGACCATTGGAACGGCGTCCGCGGCTGCCATCCGCGATGAGGGAGCGCCTGCCGCCGAGCGGTGGCTCGATGTACTGCGGACCGGGGGAACGAAGAAACCGCTCGAGCTGGCCGAGATGGCGGGCGTTGACATGCGTGAACCCGAGCCCATCCGGGCTGCGGTGCGCTACGTCGGATCGCTCGTGGACGAAATGGAAGAGAGTTTCTGAACGGTCCGGGCGACCTACCACACAATGGCGTTCCCCAATCAGCAGGTCGGATGTCACCGCTGACCGGGGAACGCCAGGACGCGTAAGCGAAGCTCAACAGGTCAAATCAACCGGGCAGATGCTGATCCCGGATGCGGAGCAATTCCCGGACGAATTCCTCTGGTTCTTCGAAGTTTGGACTGTGCGCTGATGTCTCGAACCAGACCAGCTCCTTGTGCGGGGCATGCAAAATCTCGTAGTATTTCTCCACTTTCTCGAAAACCGTAACATAGTCATGCCGACCGGTCAGAAAATATACCGGGATTTCCAGCTCCGCCACCTGTTCAGGCAGGTCAGTGGCCAGCAGATCATCCCACATGAGTCGGGACGATAGATTTGAACCCCGAACCAGGTTTACAATGTCCGTTACGGAATACTCGGGGGCAAAAAGGTGCATCTGCAGGAGGCCGAGCATATAGCGCGTATTGTCGGTCTCACCGTACACCTCGCCGCCAAACCTGAACAGCCACTTCCGCTGCACGCCGATTCGCTCGGCGAAATCATCGCCTGTGTAGGGTGGCGGACCGATCTCCTCTAGTTCTTCGAGTGCCCGCTGGTTATCGAGAGCCCGGGCGCGATCCAGGGTAAACTGGTAGGATATCTTCTCTGCCTGCACGAAGTTTACCGCCTGTCCCACTCCGGCGTAGGCATAATAATACTCCGGATTGCGGTCGACAGCGTGCACCCCAACGATGCTGCCCCAGGAATGCCCCGCCAGGAAGATCTTCTCTTCAGAGAAGCGCTCGCGCAGCTTCTGCGTCAATTCGATAGAATCATTGACTATCTGGTCCAGGTTTATCGAGTCGTGCGGAATAGTGTTAGAAAAGGACTTACCAGTTCCCCGCTGATCCCAGTGCACCACCACAAAATAATCCTCCAGTGCACGGTTGTAGTGGCGCAAGGGCACCATCTCTGACGCACCAGGTCCCCCGTGCAAAAAAAGAAGGACAGGGTTGCTCTGATCGTACCCGCGCAGGTATATCTGCTGGTCGACACCACCCAGATTCACTGTCTCCATGGACTCGATGCCCTCCGGGGCAGAGATGGTGATTGTGGTCGCAGTCTGGTGCTGACGGTACAGCACATATCCCGATCCCACCAGACACACCAGCAGTGCAGCTACCAGAAGATACTTGACCCATCTGAGCAGCTTGACCCAGCGGAACCTCATCCTCTCCCAACTCCTTCCGGAACCTACTCAATCTGAACCCGCACGTGAAACATCGCAATCATCTCAACGGCTCCACAATCCCCTGAGCCCACGACGGGGTGAGGCACGTCGAGCACCGGGAGGGCGAGAATCTGCGAGCTCATTTGCCCCTGCGGCCTTTCAGAAAGAAAAGCGTTCTCTGAGTATACGGGACACCTCACTCAGCCGCCAGAATATTTCCTCGGCAGTTGAGATCTCCAGAGTCCCGAGCCCGCAGGCCGGAGTCACCATGGAGCTGGCGGCGAGATCGGCAAGGACAAGTCCCGATCGACCATCCACCAACCTTTCGGCCTGCTCCACCCACATATCGACAAGGTCCTCAGCTGCGAACTCGCGTATTCGATCGCTGGAAGGAATAATCCCCCATGCCAGAACACCCCCGCCTTCAACAAACGCTGCCACCTCGGGCGAGTGCGCCAAAAGCGACTCACTGTAGTCAAACGCATCAAACGATACTATATCAAATGTCCCCTTCGCAACCAGGCTCCAGTCTGTAGCGCCGCAGCAGTGTATACCGACAGAGCATCTGAGGCCCGCACGCATATCCTGCCACATGCTCAGGACATCGGCATCCCGAAGGGGAAACTGGGCGGTACCGTATATGCTCATGAAGGGCTCGTCGAAGAACAACACCACCGGGCGACCGGTGGAAGCAAGATGTCTCCACTGCATGGCGGCGGACATTGCCAGGTGATGAACCAGCAGTTCACGCATCTGTGCCGAGTGCAGCAAGGGCACACGGTTTTCATCACGAAGCGACATCCCGAGCGTGACCGGACCAACGATTTGCCCCTTGACAGCCCTTGCATGCGCCCATTCCCTCTCAGCCATGGCGTGAAGGCAGCTGGCGCGGGAGCTGGAAGGCAGTACCCAACCGCCACCACTCATGGCGGCACGGTACAGAGGAACCGCCCCCGCAACGGCCTCCTCCTCATTGACCATGAGATCCTCCTCAGAGACCACACCGGGCAGCCCAGCAAGAAACTGCCGCTGCATGCCCTCGGTGGGGTCACGCAGGGGCAGCTGGGGCCAGTAAGGCAGCTCCGGAACGCATGCCTGTACCAGATCCAGTGCCGCTTCGGGGTTACAGTGTGGAAGCGAACCGATACCCGTCGGAATCAGTTCGGGGTTGCCGCCCGGAAACCCTGAAGAACCAACCATGGCTGGAAAGCCTCCTCCTTGCGGTCCACGTATTCGGCATCATTTTATCATGAATCGCTCCCATGCGCTCCCCTGATGCTGGTACACTTGGCGCTGCGGTAGCGGAGGGAAGGAGACGCCGCATCTGCCGCGAAGGGATACGAATCAGATGCACGGGATTCTGCTCAATCTACCGCTTCCGAGGAGTGCGATCACAGGTGAAGCTTAACCGACAGCAGAGAGAAGTGGTGCAGCACTTCAAGGGCCCATTGCTTGTCGTAGCCGGCCCGGGTTCGGGAAAGACTACTGTCATAGTACATCGCGCTGCTCGTCTGTTCCGCAAAAAGAGAATCTCTCCGGATCAGCTGATGGTCGTCACCTTCTCACGGCGCGCTGCCGAGGAGATGCGTCACCGCATACAGGAGCTGCTCAGAGGAAGTCAAATCCGGATCACCCGCAGCCAGTTTGCTACCATCCATTCGCTGGGGTATCAGATCCTGGCCCGCTACGACAGACGCCCGGATGTCCTGAGTGCCCGGGATGCAAACCACCTCCTGCGCGGGATACTGGCCGAGCGTGACCTGTATGACAAACGGGACCCGCTTACGCTGCGTGACCTGAAGAGTGAAATATCGTATGTGCGATCCAACCGTATTCCCCTCCCCGCAATCGGAAAAGAATATCGCCCACAGGTGCTCCCGGCAGAAGACTTCCTGGCCGTTGTAAAGCAGTACCGTCGCAGCAAGGAACAACGAGGCATGAGTGACTTCGGCGATTTGCTCGAAAATGCTCTTCACCTGCTGCGAGAGAGAAAGGACGTGCGCGATCAGGTTCAGAACCAGGTGCAACACGTTATGCTGGACGAAGCGCAGGACACATCGCCGTTGCAGTTTGACTTGATAGCAGAGGTGGCCGCGCCGCAGGACAACCTCACGGTGGTTGGTGACGATGATCAATCCATATACTCATTTCGAGGAGCGGATCCCCACGTGATGCTCCGCTTCTGCACGAGATACGCAGATGCAAAGGTGATCAAGATGACCATCAACTACCGCTCCGCCGCAGATCTGACTCAACTCAGCCGGCGGCTCATAGACAGAAACCGAAAGCGCTTCTCCAAGGATCTCCGGGCACTGCCCGGGCGAACCACGACCATGGACTGCATCCAACCTCACGACGTTACAGAGCAGGCCGAGCGGGTCATAGACGATGCACGAGATCGGCGAGCCTTCACCGAACCCGGGCACATGGCAGTACTGTACCGAAACAATGTACAGGCCGTTCCCCTCATCGATCGTCTGGTCCAGGAAAGATACCCGTTCCGGCTGCTGGCATCTGCCGGGGCGAAAATACTGCAGCACCCCATGCTGGATGACATGGTGGCATTTCTCCGCCTGGTAGCCGATCCAGGGAATCCGAGTGCGGCCAACGTTGAGCAGCTGATAAATAAACCCTCGCGCTACATTCCCCACCGCCTCTTGCGGGAGATTCGAACCCGTTTCCCGGAAGCAGCGGGAGAGATATGGCGGGTGCTACTCAGGCACCCGGAGCTGTCACACAGACAGCGGGAAAATGTCCAGGCTCTGTATCATGGTCTACTCGACTACCACCGGAATGCGGGGGGCAGGCGTTCGGACGCCGAGCAGCTGGATGATTTTTTGTGCAAGGACCCCTTCAATTATGACAAGTACCTGCGCAGCCAGTCTGGTGATATTGAGAGAGTCAACAGCTACCGGCGACAATTCAGAACGTTCCAGGCGCTGGCACACCAAGATGATTTCGTGTCGCGTGTTGCAGAGATGCGGGAGGGGGCAGCAAAGGCAGCCGACAGCACCGAGGATGATCCGGGCCTGGTGTTGAGCACATGTCACGCCGCAAAGGGTCTTGAGTGGCCTCACGTATGGGTCATCGATGTGGTGGATGGAATACTGCCATCCTCCGCCGTCCGCGCACGGGACGCGGTCGGTGACGAGGAAGAGGAGAGGCGTTTGTTCTACGTAGCCGTCACCCGGGCCATCGACAGCCTTACCGTGAGTACCCCCAAGAGGGGCGCAGACGGGCCTGTAGATGTATCTCCCTTCATCGAGCAAGTCGGACTCCTGCCGGGCAGTGACCCCCGGGTTCGTGCCCGGGCCAAACGCAAGCGCACACGGGGTCATCACGTACGGGCCCGGGATCTATCCCGGAAGGCAAGGCAAAAAGAACAACAGCAGAAACGCAAATCACCGCAGGTGCGGCGACCCATTGAGAATACCTCTGCCCTGCGTGCGGGTCGAAAACTGGTTCATGCAGTTTTCGGGCCGATTACTGTGCTCAAGGTAAGCCCCGCGCAGAAAACCGTGCAGATCAAGACCAAGACGGGAGAGAAAAAGAACCTGCATATCCCCGCATGCATAAACAACCAGATTGTTGGCTACCCGCCATAGTGATCAAGTGCACACCAGTCCACTTGGACAGATCCCCGGTGACAGAAACCTGCAAGGGAGACACCTGGGCGGTCAAAGATACACGAGCATGCTACAGCATCCCATCGTTTCGCAGTTCAATTACTGCATTGCGGATGGCCAGCTTGATAACAAAATACAGGATTACAAGCGGAATGACTGGGCCCAGGAGCGCCAGCGGGATGATGACCAGTGCAATCAGTTCACCCAGTCCACTCATTTTTCCCACCCCCTTTCGATCCGGTCACTCTGCGGCACGGCCGGCGAGTCTCTGAATGTCTTCATGCAGTTTGACGGGCCAGCCTGCCTCCTGGTCGCACTAGACTATCAATGGCCGGAGAATACCCTTCAGTGCTGCTGCATCGCGATACACTTATCAAACCAGTGTGCCGACTCGCATCAAAAGATATCACACTCAAGTCCAGAGCATATAGCCGGCAATCAGCCGATGCCTGCAGAAAGAGGACTGATGAGTCGGCACCGGCGGGGCTCTCAAGGAATACGAGTCGACCTTCAACATGCAGCACGAGGACATCCTGCCCGGCGATACCGAGATAATACCGCAGTACCCGGTGAGCGTCAGTCAGACATGCCGCAACAAGTGTACCATTTCGCAGGTATTGAACGGCAATGCTGTTCACCGTAAAACCATTGTTCCCGTTGCAACCGAATCGCCCTCGCGACGCAGTTCCCAGCCATCCCTGATCGTATGAATCAATGCCCGCCTCAGTCGCAGGATTGCGCCCCGCAATGCCGAAGATGACCTGCAGAGTGCATTGGGGAGTCTTGACTGGTGGCACACGCGGGCTTGCCC
>PWGR01000232.1 GCA_003554565.1 Clostridia bacterium | reverse complement strand
GGTCCTGGAAGGTCCGGTTCCACCTCGATGACCAGCTCCACCTTACGTTTCTCCGCTGCGGGTGCGAGGACATCGGTTACGCGCTCGAGCAGTTCCTCGAGGCAAAATGGACGCGGTGATAGATGAATCTCGCCAGCATCGTATTTCTCAAGATCGAGCATATCATCGACCAGGCGGTTCAACCTGCTGCCCTCGGCACGTAATAGTGATATATAATGATCGACATCCTCCCTGGGTACTGTGCCATCATACAGAGCCTCGAGGAACCCGGTTATGACAGCCAGCGGGGTGCGGAGCTCGTGCGAGGCGTCGGCGAGAAACTGCCTCCTCATCTGTTCCAGACGATGAGACTCGCTTATGTCGTGTATCAGTACGACACAACCGCGATAGCCGTCACCCCGCTGCTCGTTCGGTGTTACCTGTACCTCGCAGGTTGTGTCGCCGTAAAATGCGAGAGTGTCTTCCTGGCCCTCACCGGTATCCAGGGCAGCTTCTATCAGGTCACTGATTTCAGCCGGAATCTGGAGACTACGATGATGCACCGAGTCAGGGAGCTCGCCCACATCTTCGATGGACAAAAGATCGGCAGCAGCGGGATTGACGAGAAAAACCTGCCCTCCGGGATCAAGAGCCATGAATCCTTCATTCATGCTCATCACAGTGGAGATAAACTTGAATTTCTCGTATTCTAAGGACTCGATGGTGCGGGAGAGACTCGCGGCCATATGGTTCAGGGCGCTTCCCAGCTGTCCCACCTCATCGCCTCTTCCGGCGGGAACCCGTTTTTGAAGGTTTCCCTCGGCCATCTGCAGTGCCGCCTCGCCCATCGTCGTCATGGGGTGAGAAATCCGGCGGAAGAATATGTATCCCAGGGCGGCGGCGAGTAGTAGGGCCGCGGCGCCGGAGATGAGCCCGAACTGCTGCAGGCGCGCTGCCGTCTGCTGTATTCCGGTCACAGGAGCGTGCAGGAGGAGAGCACTGGTGACCTCAGTAGGAGCTGCGATGGTGCTGTCTTGTCTGAGGGGAACTGCTACCGACAGCATTGATTCGTCAAAGCGGGGGTGCGTTCTCTCGTAAGTTACCGCTTCACCATCTCGCAGGTGCTGTATGCTCTCACGCGGCACAAAGGAGCGCTCACGTTCCATTTGGCTCTCTCCCCGCGAGCCGCGCAATATATGGCCCTCGAGATCGACGATTCTGATTCTCGCATCGAGAACCCGGTCAAGGGAGGAAAGAACGTAATCCATGGTCTCGCGATCTATTTGCCCGTTCAGGTATTGTGTGGCCACCCCGTCAATCTGTTCCGCCCCGGCAATCAGCTCGCGTTCCTTTTGTGCGTACACGTGGTCCCGGAGCATGGAGGTGTGAATGGCGATAGACAGAAGTATCGCCAGGAGAATGACGATCAGGTTAGCCAGTATCATCTTGCCGGCGAGCCCCATTCTGACACCCGTCATCTGTCCACCTCGAAGCGGTATCCCACGCCCCATACGGTGGCTATTCGCCAATCCCGTTCAGCACCGTTTTCCAGCTTCTTGCGCAGCTTTTTGATATGTGTATCTACTGTCCGGGTGTCACCCACATAATCAAATCCCCAGATGTGTTCCAGGATCTTCTCCCTGGTGAATACACGACGGGGATTTTTGACCAGCAACCACAGCAAATCGAATTCCTTGGCGGTCAGGGGAACTTCCCGCCCGTCAACCCGGCAGCTCCAGGTCTCGCGATCCACCTGCAGGCCTGCAAACTGGACATGAGTTTTTTCCGTCTGTGGGCTGTGGTTGACCGGTGCTCGCCGCAGTACTGCGCGTATCCGTGCCATAAGCTCCCGGGGATTGAAGGGCTTGGTTACATAGTCATCGGCACCCAGTTCCAGACCGAGAACCTTGTCGTAGTCGTCCCGGCGTGCGGTCAGCATTATGACCGGGGTTTCGCCTGTCTGCCGCAGGGCCTTGCAGACTTCCCAGCCGTCCATCTCCGGCAGCATGATGTCCAGGACCACCAGATCCGGCCGGTGCTCTGCATGGAGATTGATTGCCTCTGTTCCGTCCCGCGCGCGCAGGACGGAATATCCCTCGCGCTGCAGGTAAAGAGAGATCAGCTGCACCATGTTTTCATCATCGTCCACTACGAGGACAGTCTGATCTTTCATCCTGCCTCCATTCCGGATGAGCCCGGGCAGCTTGAGCCTGCCGGATAGCAGTACCCGGAGTTTTTCCTACTCAGGTCAGATATGGTCCTGAATTCCGCCTGTATGGTTGTGTCGATGTTGTTACGAACCGGCCAGGATGTCAAGTCTGGGAGCCGGGATTGCAACTCCAGGATGCGTGTCTGACGGTAGAGGTGTCCATGCCCGGGTGTAGTGGGCAAGTGTCTGTTGGGTGATATTTAGACCTCGATGTTTTTCCAGTGCCCGGACCGGAAGCGCCATGCAGCCAATCCGGCGCGAACAAACCAATCGGCCACCATCGCCAACCACACCCATTCAAGCCCCTTACCCAGGATGCCGACGAAAAACTGGGCGAGGGAGAGCCGGACGAGCCAGATACTGGCGGTAGAGATATACAGCATAGTTCGTGTGTCACCTGCACCGCGCAGGCCGCCTGACAGCACAAAAAACGTGGCCATGGGAATCTGGGCAAAGGCGACTATCCGGAGAAGCCGTGTACCTACCTGGATTACTTCCAGGTCGGTGGTGTAGATTCGCATGAGAAGCTCAGGGAAAAGCAGCAGTACCAGCATCATTGCTCCCATGAAGTAGACGGCCAACCGC
>PWGR01000125.1 GCA_003554565.1 Clostridia bacterium | reverse complement strand
TCGTCCAGTATCTCCCATTCCTCGGCCAGGCGCGGCACGTATTCTCCCGTGTTGATGTCCAGCTTCATCAGACTGTCATGGATTATGCGCTGCACCACCCCGACGGCAATTCCGGTCGGGGCGAAGATCCTGTCGGTGTTTCCAATCTCCGCAATGTTGGCCAGCCGCATCTCACCGCCGTACGGCTCGTCATCGGGTGGATCATCCGTATCCACCGGGTCCGGGTCGGGATCGTCCGGCGCACACGCTGCGGAGAATGCCAGCAGCAGGCAGATCGCCAGGATCACAAATACCTTCCCGTTTATCCCCTGATACCTCCCGTCCATCTTTCCCCCTCCTCTGGGCACATCTTGTACTCGTCGTCTTTTCTTTTGCCACCTGGTGACCTCTAATCCCGCCGGTCGCGCAGCGGCTGGCCGGCCAACGCCCCGGTATATTCACCATCCTCCAGGGTAACCTCACCGTTGACGAGTACGGCCTCAATGCCTGCGGGATACTGTTGGGGATCAGAATACGTTGCCCTGTCAGCAATGCTGCGTTCATCAAAAACTGTGACATCTGCCGCATATCCCTCCCGCAGCAGTCCCCGGTTCCTCAGACCGATTCTCTGCGCGGGGAATCCAGTCATCCTCCGGACGGCCTCCTCCAGCGGGTACAGACCCTCCTCGCGCACAAAACGCCTCAGGGCCCGGGGAAAGGTGCCGAAGTGACGCGGGTGCGGCCTGCCGGCCGCCGTGGCCCCCCGCACGGACATTGAGGAACCGTCGGAGGCCACCATAACCGCCGGATGTGCGGCGATGGTGCGCATGTCGTCCTCATTCAACACGTGCGAGACAAACTTGGCATCCGCCTCCGTCAGCATGTCGATGGCCAGGTCGCTGGGATCGACGTTCATCTTTTCCGCCAGTTCGGCCATATTCCTGCCTTCGACTTCCGGGCGGGGGGGGAAATTGGCCACCGTGAGGCGTTCCGCCCCTCCCCTGCGCCTGTACCCTTTCTGCACTCCCTGCCGCACTCTGCCGTAAAAGTCGGGATCGCTCAGGCGCGCCAGCATCACCTCGCGGCCGTCCGCCTGCGCCCATCTGGGAATCAGGGCCCCGGTGATGCTGCTGCCGGAGGCCAGATAGGGGTACTGATCGGCCGTGACGTCCACTCCGTCCGCCCGGGCCGCATCTATGCGGCTCAACACCTCATCGGCCTTCCCCCACACGTCCGGTCCCAGGCACTTGAGATGGGATATGTGAATGGGCACTTCAGCCTTTTTGCCTATTTCGATAAATTCGTCCACCGCCGCCAGCAGGCCGATGTTGTAGCTCGATTCGTCGCGCAGGTGATTGGCCACAAATCCTCCGCGCGAGGCAACTGTCCGGGCTACTGCCACCGCCTCATCCGTACCGGCATACGATCCCGGTGCGTAGTAGAGACCGAAAGAAAGGCCCAGGGCTCCGGCAGCGAGACTCTCATCCACCAGGTCCTGCATGTCGGCGAGCTCGTCGCCGGTGGGTTCGCGTTCCTCCATCCCCATCACGCAGGCCCGCACCGTGCCGTGTCCCACCTGGGCGACGAGATTGATGCACAATCCCTCCTCCTCCATCCGGTCCAGGTACTCACCCATAGTCGACCAGGAGAAGTCCAGTTCTGCTTCCGGCATCTGCTGCCCCAGTCTCTCCCGCGCCAGTGCACGCGCCGCACCGCGCAGCGGCGCCCCCGTACTCATGCCGCAGTTTCCGACCACCTCCGTGGTCACACCCTGACGCAGCTTGCTCTGAGCCCGGGGATCCACTAAAAAGGAAAGATCGCTGTGCGTGTGAATGTCGATAAATCCCGGCGCCACCACCCTGCCCGCCGCATCGATTACCTTTTTCGCCCCCACCTCAAGACCGGGAGAGATGGCCCGAATCCGGCCATCCTCAATCAGTACATCCGCCAAAAACCATGGATTGCCGGTACCGTCGACCACCCTGCCCCCTCGAATCAACACATCACACACGTACGCATCCCCCCTGGGAATGAGGATCTGATCCGGGCCTCTCTATCGCTCGGTCTGCTGGACGTGGCCGCACCGTTGTCATTAGTGCTGCAGGACACGAGTACGAAAGCGGGCCGCAGCTGGCGGGGCCGGTGCACCGAGTCGCTGATTGCATGCGGGTGTTCTCGCTCCCTGGATACTGTGCATGGAAAATGAGAATTACGGGTCGGCCTTCTCTCCGGCACTGTGTCTCCTGTATTATTAATCTATTCTCCAGCATCGACGATTTTCCTTCTTCCTACGCTCAGTTTGTGGGGCATTACGTATATATCAGCTGTATTACATACTGATTCCGCATTTCTGGCCCCGGGCATCCACACCTCACCTGCCCCGTCACCCCGGCGTTCGGGGACGCGCCGGTGCGGATCAGGTCGGTATTTTCGATGGGCAGGTGTTGCTTTCCGGTTGGCGGCGCCTCCGGATGCGGCTCCGTGGAGAGTACGGGGATCCCCACAATGTTTTCCCCGTCGGATCACTTACAGGACGTTGCGGCCTCCTGCAGAACACGTGACGCAGGCAGGCAGTGATGACGATGCTGAACTCGCTGCTGTGCTGCAAAAATGCTGCGGAAAGAATCCATATGAGAGTAAACAGCCAGCTGAGTTCTTCGTCCTGCACGAATCCTCAGTCACCGGCAGCTTCCGGGCGGGAAACAGCCGGACCCGATGTCGCGCGGCCCGTCATCAATGACAGAAACATCGTCATTAATGATTCGGTACCCTCATATTCTCCATCGCTCTCGCGGCC
>PWGR01000004.1 GCA_003554565.1 Clostridia bacterium | reverse complement strand
TCAGTCCCCCGTGCGTGCCCGGTCACTGATTGCCAGCGGGGTAACCGAGGCACTGGAGAAAATGCAGCGGGGGGAGATCCGGCCGTACGAGGTGAAGGGGCCGGTGGAGGTGGTGCTTGCCACCGTCGATACGGCCATGGCCGACCTGGCTGAACTTCTGCCTGGTTCCAGGCGGGTGGACGAATTGAGTGTCGCCTATGAGGGCAAAGATGCCTGCGAGGCGTACAGAGCGCTGCGGGCAATGATCTATCTGGGATCCTGTTCGCGCAGGTAAGAGAGGGGAGCCGGTTGAGTGAAAACCTACAACGAAGAGAAGCTCAGGGAAAGGGCAGGGGAACTGCTGCCCGAGGTGGTAGAGCTGCGGAGGAAGTTTCACCGGAACCCGGAGCTGGGAATGGAAGAATATGAGACGGCACGCGAGGTCGCCCGATATTTGCGCGATGCCGGTCTCGAGGTGCAGACCGGGGTGGGCGGCACCGGAGTGGTGGGAGTGCTGCGCGGAAGTGAGTCCGGCCGGACGATTGCTCTGCGGGCCGATATGGATGCTCTATCTATTGAGGAGGACACCGGTGCAGAATATGCCTCGGAGATTCCCGGAAAAATGCATGCGTGCGGGCACGATGCTCACACGGCTAACCTCATGGGCACCGCGCGTCTGTTGAGTGAGGTAACCGAGGGCGGAAAGCTGCTGCGCGGCAATGTGAAATTCCTGTTCCAGCCGGCGGAGGAGGGACCCGGGGGAGCTGAGCCCATGATTGAGGACGGGGCTTTGGAGTCGCCCGATGTCGATGCGGTCCTGGGCCTGCACGTAAACAGCGAACGGGAAACGGGCACGATACTGCTAAAAGAGGGCGTTCTAACAGCCGCGACTGACTCTGCCGTCATTGATGTGATCGGCTCGGGTGGTCACGGCGCCCACCCCCAGAGCGCGGTGGACAGCGTGGTGGTAGCAGCACACGTTGTCACTGCTCTGCAGACTGTAGTCAGCCGGGAGATCGCCCCGACTGACTCAGCTGTGGTGACTGTGGGCAAGATCACGGGCGGGTTTCGCAACAACGTAATTGCGCCCTCGGTACAGATGGAGGCGACGATACGCTCACTCGACCCGGAGCTGCGGACCTCACTTCGCGATGCTGTCGAGCGGGTTGTGGCCGGTGTAACGCAGTCCATGCGTGCGGATTATGCCCTGGAATACAATTTCGGATACCCATCCATTCACAACGATGAGGGGATGACGGATCTGGTCGGTGAAGTGGCGGGCCAGCTGCTGGGAGAGGATGCGGTGGTCTACGCATCACAGCCGAGCATGGGCGGGGAAGACTTTTCCTACTTCGCCTCGGAGGTACCTGGATGTTTCTTCCGCCTGGGGGTCCGTGATGAAGAGAAGGAGTTGGGGGTTTATCCCGCACATAACCCCAAGTTTGACCTGGATGAGTCGGCAATGGAGTATGGGATGGTGGTCATGGCTGCCGCAGCACTTATCTACTTGGGCAAAACGGAGGATGAATGACCGGGAAAAGGCAGATGTGCCGGGTAAGGTCGGTGTGCCTACGGGGGGTGATGAGGGCGTGGATGAGGACAGCAGCAAGGACGAACCGCAGCTGAGTGAAGAGGAGCGGCGGGAGGTTGAGCGGGAGGCGCGTCTTCTGTTCGATGTGGATGATGAGATCGTTCTGGAGTATGAGGTGCATCCCCTGGTGAGCCGGCCGTCGACCACGACGCGCCTGGCGATTCTGGTGATTGTGGCATACACGGGTGCCTACTTCCTCTTCGGCCCGGTCGGGGTGCTTCTCAGCGTATTCTTTACCATATTCCCAGCCGCCCCCTACATCTTCCCGACGCGTTACGTTCTGACACGTCGGGGTATACATCTAATAAACTGGATAGCACGAGATAAGAACCGCTGGAGCACATTTGACGGGTATGAGGTGTATCCGGACGCGGTCCAGCTCTACTTCAACCGCCGCAGCCTGCGCGGCTGGATACTGCGGGGCAATATTCTCTACTTCAACGAGGATGAAGAAACCCAACAGCACATCGTGGATGTACTTTCGACCTATCTCGATCCAGTGGATTCCGAGTGATCCATTGTGTGCTCTGGACAATATCAATAGACATGAGGCGGTAAGGTCACCTCTCCCGGGCTGGGCGGGGAGAATCGTCTGTTCGCCGGGAGAAATTCCGGGATGCCGGGGAGGAATCCTTTATCCAGCGTCGAATAAAATGAAATAGAGCTGTTCGGTGTGCTGATATCGCACACCGCTCGGCTCGGCCGGATGGTCCGGAGGTGACCACCGGCGGCGCCAACACTTACGAGGAGGTGAATAGATTTGTTCGGAGGACTATGGATGCTGGCCGAAAACGATGCACCGACGGCAACCTGGGGAATCTTCGCGGATGGGGAGGTTGCAAACTTCCTGTTCGCGGCGATTTTCATTGGTCTGATCTACTACATGATCAGTCGCGCGCGGGCCGGAATGCCCATTCCGGAGATCCGCAAGATGGCCGGCCTGGATGCCCTCGATGAGGCCATCGGAAGAGCCACGGAGATGGGGCGTCCGGTTCATTACTCACCCGGAATCAGTCCCGTCGACAACGCTCAGACGATTGCCGCCTTCGCAATGCTCAGCTACGTGGCGAAGACCTGCGCTCAATATGATACCCGACTAATACAGACCAACCGCAACATCTTCGTCCACGCAGTGAATGAGGAGATCGTGAAGCAGGCCTATCTCGAAGCGGGTCGTCCCGATGCACACAACCCGGATGACGTGCGGTGGATCT
>PWGR01000134.1 GCA_003554565.1 Clostridia bacterium | reverse complement strand
ATTCATGAAGTCGGGGCGCAACGCGGGCAAGAGCGAGCACTCGGCGATGCGGATAGTTCAGGATTTCTTTGAAAAGGACGGGGACATCGTCGTCGGGAGGGCCTATATCTCCGACATTTACCAGACGATCATGCGCGATATACTGAACATTGTTGACGAGCTGGGTCTCTCTTCCGCCGTCAAGACGCGCACCCGGCCCCTGAAGGTCGTCAACAAGATCAACAAGAACAAGATACATTTCGCGGGCATCGGCGGCTCGGACGTTCACAGGACCAAGGGGTTCAAATCCGACAAGCCCCTGTCGCTGATTGCATTCGACGAATTGCAGCAGGTGGAGACGGAGAGCCACCTTCAGGAGGCCATGCAGTCGTTCCTGCGGAACCTGAAGGAGGATGGACAGGTCCTTTACATGTTCAACCCCGACCGACGGGCGAGTCATTGGTGCAACGAGCTGTTCCGGATGAAGAAGCACGACCCCGACTACCTGACGCTGGAGACCACGTACAAGGATATAAAGAAGGTGTTGAACAGGCATACGATTGCGGAGATAGAGAACGCGAAGAAATACAACCCCATGGATTATCGGCATAGGTTCCTGGGGGAGACCGAGGGTCTGTTCGGCGCGGTATACTCCTCCTTCCGCCGCAAAACGCATCTTCTGCCGAAGGACTTTGCGAAACACCTGTTGAAGAAGGTGGGTTACCACGCTTTCATCATCGGGGCGGATCCGGCCTCCGCGCGGGATGCTACGGCCCTGGTTCCGAAGGTCGTGATGAAGAACGGACAGGTGCTTGTTATAGACTATTTCTATCACGACCCGCAGAAGAACGGCGTGGTGACGAACGCCAAGTTGAGGCATTATATCAAGCGTTGGATTGACGAAATAATGCATGAGTGGGGGCTTCCCTCCAACATGCCCGTGCACATGGTTTTCGACAGCAACGCGGTGAGCCAGGACTTAATGCGGACGCTTGATTATGTCCTTCCGCCGAACTTCTCCGTACAAGTATACTCGCAAAAACGCGTGGTTGAGATGGCGGACGTGGTGCGGAACGGATTCAGCCGAAACATGATTTTGATAAGCGACAGCGGAGGTTATCACAATTACATTACGGATATATTCATGCACGGGGAGAACCCGCTTGTGCAACAATTGGAGCAAGTGGTTTGGAACGAAAGAGGCGACGGTTTCGACAGGAATGTACCGAACGACGTGACGGATGCGCTGACCTACGGCGTGAACCATTACCTGAAGAGCAAGGACAACATGTACTTTATCGAACCGAAAACGTTCTACGAACCCGTGATGGAAAACGAGGAGGTCTACGATGGAAGGCCGGGAACGAACTGAAAACAGAATCGGCGGTTCCGCTTTGCAACCGTCGAGGACGTACAACCGTATAAACCACACACATTTTTACGCCGCCGTACCGGCTCCGTATAAACAGTATTACGAGCAGTTCGTGCGGAATTGGTTTGAATGGTACGACGGGTATGTACATTGGTTTCATCAGCCCGGGAACGAGGGCATTTTCTCGACGAGGCTGGCCTATACGGTTGCACAAAAGCTGGCGAAGCATATCGCGGGTGGTAGAACGCTGTTCGACGACGGCGGGGAGACCCACGAAAGCGTTATAAAAGCGGATGACGGTCGCGAGTTGTCGCCGCTTGAATACACCAAGAAGTGGTGGGAAGAGAACAGAGGCAACGGAAAGATAGTCCAAGCTCTTTCCTGGGCGCTGGCTGGCGGAGACAGCGTGTTGAAGCTGGATCAGGAGCGCGGCGAAGTCACGCTTGGTGTGGTTCGGAAGGATAACTACTTTTTGGATACCGATGTTTTCGGAAACGTCACGAAGTTCACCACGATGATCTACCACATGGTGCGCAAAAACGCGGGTGAGAAAAGACAAGACGAACACTACTACATCATGGAGGAGCGCAGATACAACGAAGAGACCGGAGAACCCGAGTGGCGGCTCACGATTAAAAAGGGCGAAGCGCACGGTGTTTCCTACAAGGGTGTCTCCTTTCATTCCGGCGATATGGACTTCCGCGATTTAACCAAGGGCAAGCGGGATGAATTGAAGCGTCTTTTCCCGCACATGAAGCCCGGCGATTGGGGTGAATGGGGCGAGCTTCCGTTCAAGGACCTGGGAGTTTGTCTGCTCAGGGCCACCGAGCGCGTTTCTTTCCAACCGTCCCTACCCTTTGGAGAGAGCATTTTTTCCGGCGCCATTCATCTGCTGATGTCTTACGATTTCTATTATTCGGCCAAAAACACCGACATGTATATCGGACGCGGGCGTGTTTTGGTCCCCCGGGGCATGGAGAACCCGAACCATAGCCAGCACTCGGCATACAACGAGCTGGAGCGGTTGTTCTATGAAAAGGTTTCTTATGCAAACCCCGAGGATCAGACGCCGACTCCAGTGCAATTCGATTTGCGCGCCGACAGCTGGACGGAGATACGGGACAACCTGCTGCAAGAACTGGCCATGGTCGTGGGTGTTAACCCCCGCACGATTGGTTCGTTCGTTGTGCCCTCGGCGGAGAAGCCCACGGCGCACGAGATTTCGACCGACGAGCACGAAACGGCGATATTTGTTGAAGAAAAGCGGGACTTGAACGAACCGCAGCTGAACAGACTGCTTGAGACCATGCTTGATTATTACGGTTGTGAAGACAAGGTTTTCATCAAGTTCAGCCGCAAGGGCTTGCAGAACCCGAACACCATTGTGAACCATCTGGCTTCGCTCAAACAATACGACATGATAGATACGAGAACGGCGCT
>PWGR01000323.1 GCA_003554565.1 Clostridia bacterium | reverse complement strand
GCTCCCGGACAGCCTCCTCGATTTCGTCCAAAACAGTGAGTTTGCGCCACCCGAGACGAAGTGCCGAGTACACCGAACGCATGGATGCCCCGGCCCGGAGACGCGACAGTTCTGCGAAAACCTCTCCCAGCCGCCCCCTGGGGGGACGGGCCACAAACCATTCCCAGTCGAATCCCTGCTCGCGCATCAGGGACCGGTGAGCCCGGTGATAGCAGCCGAAACGACAGGGGCCCACTCCACCAGCCATGATCGCCCCGTCCACCGTTTCGCGTTCGGCCACCTGAAGAAAACCCCCCAACACCAGCTTGCACGGCAGGCAGGCGCTCTCAGGAGCGTACCTGGCCCCCAGTGCCGCAGTATCGGCAGAAAGCGGCGGCGGCACCACCACCTGGTGCCCGAGCTTCTCAAGTACAGCCGCCAGGGCAACCTGCACTGTTCCCATGCGGGGAAAAGTCAACTTCATTCCATCACCCCGCATCGCGACGACCCCGGATCATGTCACAGTAGGCCTCCAGACGAGTCGCAAGTCCCGCCTCTGCCGTGTGTTCATCCAGAACCAGTCGGAGCAGCGGTGGCCCGTTCCACTTTCGCATACGGGCTTCCAGTTCGTATCCCATGAACGAATCACAGCCGCAGCCAAAAGCCGATACATGAACCATTCCTTCCACCCCGCGACGAACGAGACAGCGCGCCGCAGCCAGCATCCGTGCCCCCTCGCTCCAGTACGGCCGTACAGCGGGAGGGTCAAGATGGGGCTCCAGTTCGCCTGGGCTCAGCCAATCACTGACGATGGGCTCAACCCCGCAGTCCACGAACCTGTGCATGAGGTCCAGGTTGAGGTAATCGTCAGCCAGAAGATAGGGGTGACCCAGAACTGCCACCTGTGGGCGGCCGCTGTCCGGGCGAAGTCGGTCGAGTCGAACCCGGACCGGTTCAGAAAGAGACCGGGGCGTGCGGCGGGGCATTCTCGCCGTCTGCAGGATACTGCGTCCATCCGCCCTGCAAGCCCCAATGAACTGCGCCGCCCGGGCCAGCCGGCGCCTGAATCTGGCCGGCACCTCGTCAGCACATACCCTGGGAGCGAGAACCTGCACCCCATCCAGTCGCGACCGGACCAGGTCGGGAAGCCCCAGAAGGAGGGGGCACATATGGGCTCCGGGCTCCATCCGCACTACTCGCGGGACCAGCAGGAGATCAGTGCGCGGGGCGAGATAGGCGGCATGTCCACAGTACGCCCGAACGGGGAGACAGAGATCATCATCACCCCCGCTGACCGCATCGCGCCATATCTGCGCGTCAGTCGACGGTGAGACCACCCATTTTGCCCCGGTTAACTGCACAAAACGTCTCCAGTAGTTTCCCTGCAGGTAATGTGTCAGGGAGCGGGGGAAGCCCACCCGGACCCGGTCCCGGACTGCACCACCCCGGTCTTCTTTTCGCGTACGGGTGAGTTGACGAGCGAGTGTGCCCAGCAACTTTCATCCCCCCCTCGTGGGATCCCCGGGGCGAAGAATCCAGGGCCGGCGCTTGGGAACGGACATGGGTCGACGGTACAGAATGTCCAGAAACCCGTGCCCATCAAAGGGAATGAGCGGCCACAGGTACGGAACCCCCCAGCTGGTCGTTCGGGCCAGGACTACAATGTTCAGGAGAAAGGCCACTGCCAGACCGGTAAGTCCGAGTACTCCCCCGACCACCAGCAGGATCACGCGGGAGAGCCGCAGCGCCCCACTCATCTCCCAGCTCGGTACGGCAAAGAAAGCCAGAGCGGTAACAGTGACGTACAGTACCACCTCGGCATTGAATAGCCCTACTTCCACGGCAAGCTCTCCCAGCAGGACTGCACCAATAATTCCCAGGCTGGTTGCCAAGGCATTCGGTGTGTGCATCAGACCCATGCGGATCAACTCCACCCCCAATTCACCGAAAAGAAACTGCACCAAAAGGGGAACGGCAACGGCTTCCTCCGGACCGATTATGTCAAACCCTGGGGGAAGTACTTCCTGGCTCTGGCTCAAGACCAACCACAGCGGGGTGCCCACCCAGGCAATCAACACCGCGAGGTAGCGTACCAGACGCACAAACGTACCGTTGAATACCGATTCGTGGAACTCCTCGGCGTGCTGCAGGTGATGGAAGGCGGTGGTGGGAAACATGATTACCGCCGGCGTTCCATCGACCACTATGAGTATGTGACCCTCAAACAGGTACTCGGCAGCCACATCCGGCCTTTCAGTGAAGCGAACCACCGGATACGGGTTCAGACGAGACTTGCGACCCTGCGTGATGAAATCCACCACACTTCTCTCCGCCATGGGAGCCGCGTCGACATCGATGTTGGCCAGTGATTCCCGGACATCGTCGAGAAAACTCTGATCCGCGAGATCCTCCAGATAGACCAGCGTGACATCTGTCTGTGAGCGGGCGGCAATTGTCACCAACTCGGTGCGGAAGCTGTAGTCGCGCACCCGCCGTCGCAGCAGCGCAATGTTCAGAACCAGTGTCTCGCCAAATCCATCCCTCGGTCCCCGCATCACTCTCTCAAGATCTGGCTCCTCTACGGCTCGCATGGGGTAGGTTCGTGAGTCGATGACCATGCACCGGTCCTCACCGTCGACGAACAACACCACCGGCCCGCTGATAATCTGGTCGGTGGCATCATACATATCGTCGGCCAGTTCGACCTCCATGAAGGGGACGAACCGCTGCAGGAGCTTCTCCATGGGGTTCGGGAGGATGTCCGCCTCGTCCAGCTGGGTCAGGCTGTCCACAATGTACATGAGAATGCCGTCTTTGGTGAACCCGTCCACACCTACTAGCAAACCCTCGCGCCCGGCAAATGTGAACTTCTTGGGCACCAGCTCTACACACGAGTCCAGGCCTATCTCGTCATTGAGGAAGCGCTCGGTCTTCTCCAGGTCCTTGTCTATGGGCTGCTTCCTCATCTCTCGGCTCTTCAGATGCGCTCACCCCTTCGGATCAAACAGCACAGCTGCCGCGTAACCGGCGATGACTGCCACAGTGATTCCCATGGCAGCACCGGTGATCCCCCCGGTGAAAAGACCCATGAGTCCTTTCTGGTTCAGACCGTCCAGGATGCCGTTCACCAGGGCATGGCCGAAACCGGTCAGGGGAACGGTTGCACCGGCCCCCCCAAATTCGATCAGAACATCGTACCAGCCCAGTCCGCTGATCACGGCACCTGCCGAGACGAACAGAACCATCGTGTGGGCCGGGGTCAGCTGCGTGAGATTCACCACGAGCTGTGCCGCCACGCAGAGGAGTCCCCCGGTGATGAATGCAGTCAGGTAGGGCAACTGAATTCCCCCTCTCGAAAAATCAGACCAGCTTGAAAGATACAGCATGCGCTACAGCGGGGATAGACTCTCCCTGTTTGCTGATGAGCGGGCTGAGAAGAGCGCCGGTGGCCACCACGAGAACCCGGCGCAGGTTCCGGGACCGCATCAGGCGCCACACGTAACCGCAGAATACGCACGCTGAACAGGCGCATCCCGACCCTCCGGCCCGAACATTCTGACTGCGATCATAAATGAGCACTCCTCCGTCCTGCCAGCGCTCCCCGTCCACTTGCACACCCTGCCCACCTGCCAGCTCCAGTGCGAGGTCTCGCCCCACCCTTCCCAGATCCCCGGTGAGAATCAGATCGTAGTACTCCGGCGATCGCTGCACATCCCGTAAGTGGGCCAGAACAGTGTCCGCAGCGGCTGGGGCCATGGCCGAACCAAGATCATAGGGATCAGCCACATCATAATCGACCACCCGACCGATCGTCCCGGACTCCACAACTATGCAGGGTTCATCCTTGACCACGGGCTCCGCCCCCAGGAGGCACGCCCCGGCACCCGTTACGGTCCACTGCGACAGCGGGGGTCTCTGCGCCCCGAACTCCGTGGGAGCCCTGAACTGGCGCTCCGCAGCATTGTGGTGGCTGGCGGTGGCGCAGAGGGCCGTCTTTCTGTACCCACCATCGACCAGTACTGAACCCAAAAGCAGAGCCTCCGAAAAGGTGGAGCAGGCCCCGTACAGACCGAAGAACGGAGCATTATGATGCCGGGCGGCATATCCCGACGTGACGATCTGGTCCATAAGGTCGCCGGCGAGCAGCACCTGCACATCCTCCGGCTTCAGTTTGGCGCGGACCAGGCAGTGATCGATAGCTGCCATGAGTAAGCGTCGCTCCGCCTGCTCCCAGCTTCGCTCACCCAGCCGCTCATCCGAGCATACGTGATCGAAGTGGTCGCCCAGAGGCCCTGCGCCCTCCTTCGGGCCGACAACAGAACCGCAGCTGATCAAACGCGGCTCGGAGGAAAACCAAAGAGTGTTCGGGGTCGGCGGATCGCCCAGCGTCTGCATCTTCGCCTCAATACGCACGAATAATGTACCGGACCGCTCCGACAACGAAAGATACCGTCAACCCGTAAACCAGTACGGGACCGGCCACCTCGAACATCTTGGTTCCGAGTCCCTGCACGAGGCCCTCCCGCTTGGATTCCATGGCTGGTGCCACAATTGCATTGGCAAAGCCAGTTATCGGCAGGGCCGCCCCCATGCCGCCGAAGTCACCGATCCAGTCATAGACCCCAAGCCCGGTCAAGAATGCACCAAGGAAGATCATGGTTCCAGCCAGAGGTCCCGCAGCCTCAGCGGGAGTGAAACCCAGGCCGAGGTAAAAATCATACACCAGCTGGCCAAAGGCACATATCGTCCCACCGACCAGAAATGCCACGGTCACATTGCGCAGAAGGGGAGTCTGCGGACGGTACTTCGCATGCAGCCTCTGGTACGCCCTCGATTCCCGCGGTCCCGCTTTCATCGCCCACCTCCCAGGTCTGCAGCAGAGAAGAGGCTGCAGTGAGGACAGCTCACTTCGTGCCTCTTCCATCAACCTCGAATGCAACCTTGATATTTGCCCGGTACTGCATCACCCTGCCGTTGTTGACATCAGCTGTAAGATTCACTATCTCGACCCCGGAGATACCGTCAACAGTCTGACAGGCGCGCTCCACGGCCTGTTCGACTGCTTCCTGAAAACCGTCTCCAGACGAGCCGACCAGCTCCAGTACTTTGACTACACTCACGATGGATCACCTCCACTTAACGGCTTCAGGGATATTATGACTCACGTGCAGTGCGATCATACGGCCAGCTGTCCCCCGGGCCAGGCTGTCGTCTCGTCCGTAACCGGCAATGTGACAGCGTGGCCGAATTCAAAAACTGCTTGCACGACTCATTCTCGGGGCAGGCACCGGGGATAGTTCATCGCATACATGACTGCCAAACGCACCGGGGCAGCTGGTATCCTGGCCGGGGAGATGAACCTCCCGGCGGAGACAGTTTCAGATGTGAGGATGAAATTGGTTCAGGTTGAAAAAATCCGGAGATGATCTCGCATCTGCTTCAGGGCCTTCTTCTCCAGTCGTGAGATCTGCGCCTGCGAAAACCCCATCTCCTCGGCCACCTCCTGCTGCGTCATGTCCTCGAAGTAGCGACGGCAGATTATGCGACGACCGCGACAGTCCAGACCCCGCAGCGCCTCCCGCAAGTCCAGCTTCTCCGTCCCATCGGCATGCCGATCGGTGTCGGTGCAGAATTCATCTTCCTGCAGCTGCTCGGGTGGGCGCAGGGCTTCCTCAGCATGAGCAACATCCGCCGCATCGATACCCAGTTCCTCCGCCGTCGTGCACAGGGAAGTGCGATCACCCCTGCCGGCGCGAGCCTGGTGCTCCCGGACCCGGCGCACCAGGTCCCTGGCCCGTCGCGACACCGAAGCAGGCCCGAGACTCTGCAGGTACCGACGCATCTCTTCCAGCACGTAAGGGACCGCATACGTGCTGAAGGCAGTACCACGTTCGGGGTCAAATCGCTCGACTGCTCGCAGAAGGCCCACCATACCCGCCTGCATCAGATCGGCGCGCTCCTGTGGGGAAACAAAAAAACGCCCGCTCACAGAGCGAACCAGACCGAGGTGCATCTCGACCAGCTCTTCGCGGGCGCACTGATCTCCCTCCCGCGCAAGGCAGAACAGAACGGCATCCGTACAGCCACCGGATCCCCTCATCATCATTGGCTCCTCACTGGCCATCTTCCGGGTCCGGATCCCTGTCAGAGGATGCCCGGTGGACATCAACGATGACTGCAGTGCCCTCACCGGGCGAGGACTCTATGTCCAGCCGGTCAGAGAAACTCGCAATAAAAGTGAATCCCATGCCCATTCGCCCATCAAGGGTGGAAAAGCTGGTGCGGCGGGCACGTTCCACGTCCTCCATCCCGACGCCCTCGTCGCGGACCCGGACCCTCAGCATATCTCCGGAGATCCGCGCCTCGATAACCACTGTCCCCTCAGAACAACCCGGATAGGCATGCAGGACCACATTTGATACGGCCTCTGAGATGATTATCTTGATCTCGTCTACCTGTGTAAGGGTAAATCCGGCCTCAGCAGCAAAGGCCGCCACGCTGACCCGGGCAAGTCCCACGTTTTCACTTCGCGCGGCCAACTCAAGCCGCATCCAGTTCGAATTTTCAGTGCTCGTCATCGGCCCTCGATGCCTCCTCTTCGCTCCGGAGCGCGGACTGCACACTCGGGTAGACATCCAGCACGCGACACACCCCGGCGATGCCGAGGATCTCGCGGACGGTATGCGAGGGAGCCGCCAGAGCGAAGTCTATGCCGGAAGATGACAGATCCCGATAACGACCCAGAAGCGCTCCCAGTCCCGAACTGTCGATGAAGGTGACCTCTTTCAAATCCACCACCACCCGGGGGGTCGTCTCGAGCTCCAGTTCATCCACCCTCCGGCAGAATTCAGGTGCCGTCTTGAGGTCAAATTCTCCGCGCAGTGTTATGATCATTGAATCGCCGCCCCGACGGATGTCAATTTCCATGATGACCTCCCCACCGCAAGCATCAATAGTTCGCGCGCAGAGAGGCTTTCGTCAACGTGGGGTCAATTCCTGCTAGCCTCAACGGAATACCCACAGCCTTCGGAGCATCCTGACAAACAAAGTCACTGGACCGCACCGTTCGACATTGCGGACCGGCACCAGCGAGTATTCCGCAATCGATGTCCCCTCCAGCTCGGCACTCACTGAGGCGACGGGAGATTCCTGCGAAAGCGGGGCGGCGAGCGCAGCATCGGGCTCTTCTACGCGCAGTGCCACCTGATCTGCGGTACCGCGGGGAACTGTCACCACCACCCTCTCGCCCACGGTGAGTTCTATGCTCTGCACATCGGCCTCCCACAGCGGCACCTCCGCCATCACATCGCCCGGCTCAACCAGATACACGGTCTCGGCCGCGGCAAATCCGCCGTCGAGCAATCTCTCCACATCGTCAAACCGCTCATCGGAAGTGGGGGAATTTATGACCGTGACAATAAACCGGGTCCCGTCGCGCACCGCGGTGGCACTGAGGCACCAGCCGGATTCTTCAGTGCGACCGGTTTTCAATCCGTCCATCCCGGGGTAATCTCCCAGCAGACGATTAGTATTGGTCAACCAGAACGGGTCATCAGTATCCTCGCGCAGCCAGTCCGTCCACACAGACGTGTAGTCGGTGACCTCCGGATGTGTTCTCAGCAGGTAGCTGGCAAAATGGTTGATGTCTCGTGCGGTCGAATAATGCTCAGGATGATCCAGGCCGTGCGGGTTGGTGAAGTGACTGTTGATCAGGCCGAGATGCTCGCCAAGTGCGTTCATATCATCGACAAACGCCTCTACGCTGCCGGAGACATGCTCGGCCAGGGCCACCGAGGCATCATTGGCGGAGGATATGGCCACCGCCTTGAGCAGATCCTCAACCGACATTTCCTCCCCTTTTTCCAGAAATACCTGCGATCCCCCCATTCCCGACGCACGGGCACTGACTACCACCACGTCGTCCAGACGGATCGTTCCGGCCTTCAGGGCGTCAAAGATGACTGCCATAGTGATGATCTTGGTCATGCTGGCCGGGGCCCTTCTCTCATCCGCTCTGTGAGAAAAGAGCTCTGCACCCGTGGTCGCATCCATGAGATGGGCGGACGCGGCGGACAGCTCGACCGAATCCAGGTCAAAAGAGAGGGTCGCATCCCCCCCGACTCCCCGGACCGGTGCACTCAGGAACAGGGCAATCGCGAGAGTCATGCACAGAAGGGACGGCTTCCCACCCACATCCATCACGTCCTTTCCATGAACATTATATTGTGAGGGGTAAACCCATAATGCGACACCCGGGTCCGCCCTCCTCAGGCCCGGGGATGAGCCCGCGAATAGACATCCTTGAGGTGACGGCCGGTCAGGTGAGTGTAGATCTGAGTGGTGGAGATGTCGGCGTGACCGAGCATCTCCTGAACTGAGCGCAGGTCAGCTCCATTTTCCAACAGATGCGTCGCAAAGGAATGGCGCAGGATGTGAGGTGCGATTTTTTTATCAATATTCGCACCCAGCCCGTGCCGCTTGACGATCTTCCAGATACCCTGGCGGGTCAGGCGTCGCCCGTGATTGTTGACAAAAAGCGCCTGCTCACGCAGGTTCCGGATCAGATCCGGCCGGCCGGCATCGAGATAGCGTTTCACGGCGCTGGCGGAAATGCTTCCCATGGGCACAATTCGCTCTTTGTTACCCTTGCCGATACACCGCAGCTGCCTCCGCGCCGTGTTGATGTGCTCCAGATCCAGCCCCACCAACTCGGAAACCCTGATACCGGTGGCATAGAGCAGCTCCAGTATGGCACGATCTCGCATACCGATGGGCCCACTCTCGTCGGGCTGGCGCAGGAGTCGCTCCACCTCTGAAACCGTGAGGACCTGCGGAAGGCGCTTGTCGGGTTTCGGAATGTCTATGTCCCGGGTAGGGTTCATCTCCATATAGTCTTCCTGCACCATGAAATTGTAGAAGCTGCGCAGAGCCGCCAGCCGGCGGGCAATGGTGGATGACGCCATACCTCTTTCCCGCATCCACATTACATAGGCCACCAGACGGGCGCGCTTGGCCTCATACAGCAGCAGAGGCTTCTCACCCCCCTCTCTTTCCTCCTCGAGGTATTTCAGGAACTGCCTGAGATCGCGCGCGTAGGATTCCAGCGTATTCCCGGCCAGCCCCCGCTCGATGCCCAGGTAATCAATGAACTCCTGGATCACGCCCGCATCCTCCACCGTAACCCCCTCCCCGTCGGCGTTCACGCTCATTCTTTCCGGTAGTAGCTTCTCAGCTGTTTTCGCACCATGTGCCACCAGACCTCGACTTCCTCGCGCGGGGTGGATACCCGTACCGGTGCGTAAACCTCCCGAATGTAAGGTCCATCGGGCGCCGGGGGCGCGGGGATGAGAGATTCCAAGAAAAAAGCCAGGATCTTGGGCAGCACCACGGCGACCAGCAGCAGGGTCAGGATAATCCGCACCAGAAGCCGCGCACTGGAAAACCCCGTTCCCCTCGTCATTCCGGCCGCAATGCCCCCTCCCATAACCATCTGTGCCATATCCTTATGTCATGAGAGGTCGGGCTATCACCCGAATTCCTTTCCGCACAGCAATACGGACGGTGACCGGAGAAGATTCGACCACCGCCCGGTACAGCGCGCAGTATTACAGAACGGAATCCAGTGCATGATACGGCAAGTCAAAGGCCTCCGCCACCGCGCCGTAGACGATCTTACCGTCGAGGACATTTACCCCCTTGGCGAGTGCCGGATCATCCTGGACTGCCTTCTTCCATCCCTTGGCAGCAATCTCGCAGGCATACGGAAGGGTGACATTCGTGAGCCCGATGGTGCTGGTGCGCGGAACCGCCCCGGGCATGTTTGCAACCGAATAGTGAACTACCCCGTGCTTGACGTATGTTGGTTCAGCGTGCGTGGTCACGCGATCGATGGTCTCGATTGAGCCCCCCTGATCAATGGCCACATCAACCACCACCGACCCGTCTTCCATGGAACGGATCATGTCGTCTGTCACCAGTGTGGGGCACCGGGCACCGGGAACGAGAACCGCGCCCACCAGCAGGTCGGCCTTTTCCGCCTCTTCCGCAATCACAAAGGGGTTGGAAACACGAGTCTTGATGGTATTGCCGAAAACGTCCTCAAGATAGCGCAGCCGATCGGCGTCAATGTCCAGGATGGTGACATCAGCGCCCAGGCCCACGGCCATCTTTGCCGCGTTGGTGCCGACAACCCCGCCCCCGACAACGACAAACCGACCGGGAAGAACGCCGGGGATGCCGCCCATCAGTTTTCCTTTTCCGCCCGCGTGTTCCTCCAGGTGATGAATGCCCACCTGTGTCGCCATACGACCGGCAACCTCACTCATGGGTGTCAATAGAGGCAGGCTCCCGTCTTCCAGCTCCACAGTCTCATAAGCAATGGATACTACTGCACGGTCCATGAGGACGCGGGTCAGATCCTCCTCTGCGGCCAGATGCAGGTAGGTAAAGAGAATCTGATTGGTGCGGAGCAGGTCGAACTCAGGTTCGAGCGGCTCTTTCACCTTCATGATCATGTCGGCCGTCCCGTAGATCGCCTCGGCATCCTCCAGAATCTCTGCGCCTACCTCGGTGTACTCTGCATCAGAGAAACCGCTGCCCTCTCCCGCACCTCTTTCAATGAACACCTGATGTCCGTCACTGCTGAGCACGGATGCACCTGCTGGTGTGAGCGCGATACGGTTCTCATTCGCCTTGATCTCCTGGGGAACTCCAATCTTCATGCGATCTCATCCTTTCGGCAAGAATGACTTCGTATGTACCCCCAACATTTGCACGTCCATCATAACACTTACATATATCCCGCCAAAAGCCGCATCATCCAGGGTACGAGGTAACCTTCCACCGCTGAGCCAAAGACTACGACAAAGGAGGCCAATAGAGCGCGCAGCAGGTACCACATTACAGATACATCGCTCCTCTTTGCTCCCACCCCGCGCCGGCTGGCAAGGAGGTTCAGAGAATAGGCGAGCGCATTCACTGACGCAAAGGTCATGGCCGCAATGATCAGGGCGTTGTGGGGAAACACAGATGCAAAGGCAACCAGAAAGCCCATCCCCCCCTGCAGGTACATCAGGAAGCTGACGGTAAAGCCCAGAATAAATCCCCGGATGAGAAGCACCAGGGCGACGAGGGGCATGCCTATTACGGTGAAACCCAGCAGCACGATCACTAATAATGTTCTCATATTGGCAGTCAGGGAGGTCACGAACAGGGCGTTGCCGGGAACAGGCGTTTCGGCTCCCTCCAGGCTCTGAAAAAAACCCAGAGTGTACTCTCCCAGCTCGTCTACCTGCGAGGAAGTGAGGGAACCGATGGCAAGAGCCCCGACAATCACACCGGCAATTAACATCGCCAGCACAAAGAAGTACAGGGCAACATGTTCCCTGAGGTGATCGAATAACAGCGAGTCTGCATTGGAATGAATCACCCGCGGGCCCCGCGAGGGCAGCCGCCTTCTTCCGCCCGCCGACAGGCGCACAACCGCTCGCCTCCTCTGCTTTCGCCGGATGCATGCTCCTCACATGCTTATGTGTACGTGCCTGGGGCAGAATCATCACAGCGACCTTTCCTGTTTTTGTTCCACAGCATGAGGGCGGCCAGCGTCTTGCCGTCCAGCGGGCCGTCGGTTGAATGCACAAGGGCATCAAGTGGAAGCCACCGCACCAACAGGTCCCGTTCATCGCCGGGAGGCGGGGCCTCGGCGCACTCCAGATCTTCCGCAGAAAAGACATGGATGCACTCGGTGCAAAAACCCGGGGAGGAGTAAAAGGAGCCCAGGGGAACCCACCGGCGTGCCGTGTATCCTGTTTCCTCGCTCAGCTCCCTTCGCGCGCATTCCTCCGGCGTCTCTCCGGGATCCACGCGCCCGGCGGGGATCTCCAGAATGCGTCGCTTGACGGGATGACGGTACTGCTCGACCATACAGACCTCCGTCACATCGCGCTCCCGGGTGGCCAACACGGCGCTGACCTGGGCAGACTCGACGACTTCTCTTTTCGTTTCTCCTCCCGACCGGGAAATTGAGTCCACCCGCACAGCAAGGATCCTTCCCCGGAAGACAATCTCGGATCCACCACGATCAATCATCACTATTTTCCTCCTTCATGCCGACCATCATTGCGGCGAACCGGCCGGCCGCTGAGGCGGCAAGAAAGAAATCACGTTCGTCCTCAAGAGGTCGCCCCATATAGCGGAGCAGTTCTCTCGCCCGTTCCGGTTCGAACTCAGTGCGCAACAGCTGAATTCCCGGGCCTCCTTTGTCGGAAATGACGCGACCGTGAGCTGGTCGGGTGTGTGCGGCTTCTCTCCAGGAAAGGTCCGTCCCGTCCTCAGCCACAACCACGCGCAGGTCGTCGCGTGCAGCGCACTCCAGGACCGTGTGGCTGTGGTGACTGAGGCCGCGGTGACGGCGGCGCTCGTCCGTACACGAGAACCTCGGCGGCATTATGGGCATACCATTCAATATCGTGGTCGCATTAATGGACTGAGCCTGCTGCATCCCGGAGTGACCGAAACGGGTGCCGGTTCCGACCGCGCCCGGGCCGATGCACGTTACCGCGACATCTGCCCGGAGAGCGCATCTGGCGGCAACAAGAGCACTGTATACATTTACGGCCTCCCACTGTCCACCGAAACTGTGACCGGCGGTCAGAGTGTGACGGATCCAGTCCTTTTCTG
>PWGR01000322.1 GCA_003554565.1 Clostridia bacterium | reverse complement strand
GACGTCGATCGCGATCGCGAACCACACAAAGACCAGATATCCTCCGAGCGCTCCGATCGAGAGCGACCGGGAGCCTAATCCAATCCCGAGCATGAATCCAACCACGATAAAGACGGTCCCGAGAGTCGAACCCCACAGGACTTCAAGCGGCCAATCAGTCCCGAGCGGAAAGACCTCGATCACACCGACCACCTCATAACCAGACCGACTGATAAGGTCAGAGCTGTCGCGACGAGCAGGATCCAATAGGACCGGAGCCCGATGTCTATCAGCTCATGCAGCGTTAAGATTCCCATAGCCATTGCCCACAGGATTCCTGCAAGGTAATTCCGAAAAACAGCTGCCGCAGCGAGCAGGAGTCCCGATATCCCGACGATGATGATCGCTGATCCAATGTCCATACCTGATAACTGGATAAGTAGTTATTTAGTTTTTGTCCAATATCACGGTCTAAGTGCGACCATCAAAATACCGAAAACGGTGATTATGGAAAGAAGGACAAATATGATTGGAAGATTTTCCATAAACATCCGCTCTCCTGTGTTCCATCCTATAAATGTTGGATAATCTATTTCGACGATTGCGGATCCTGTCCTCACGTCGTCAGAGAAAATATGAATCGTCTCGTTGTTGATAGAGAGATTCATCTCCTCTCCCTCCTGTCCTGATTTGCTGGTTTCATTCCATTCTGTGTATAGCGATATCGAAAACTCCTCCGTAGTCGAGTTTGCATGGTCGAGAGACGCATTCAGATGATCGTTAAGCTCGATCTCCTCTCCTGTCTCCATGAGGATCTTTTTATCTGAGCTCCCGTCGACAGCTGATATTACGTCAGGAGTCAAAAGAGCAATCGCTAGGACAATCACTCCAAACCCGAACGCTCCAAGCACTGCTTTGCTACTCATGGTTTAAATATTCTAACGTATCCGATAAAAATCTGCTGGCTGTCCAGTTTATACTCGGTTTGCCGCGCTAAGCGCAACTCCGATGAAGAACAAGAACACAGCCAGGACGATGATCACGTCCATGATAGCCCACATTGCTGCCGCTCCCTCACCCCAATCGGTCGTTTCGACGTCGACGATCTCGGTGATCCCGATCGGAAGAAGGAAGGCTGCGACCAGGGCCGCAACCATAAGCGCAACGACCAGAGAGACTGCTTGCATCGCTCCAGACGCAACCTGTCCACGGTTGTCCATGACTGGCTGTGCCTGGACAGCAGGATGGCTCTGAGCCATCCGACGTCCGACGTCGATGTTCTGTGCGATACGTTCCAGGACCGCGCTCCCGCGCTCGTGAAGGATCATCACGAGCAACATGAGTTTTGCGAGCATTGCATTTTCCAATTCATCATCATCTTATATATATCTGGTTACGAATTTATGATATTGCTCACTTGTCCCTGTGAGACTCCGACAAAATCCAGCTCAGATAGCTCAGTCGTGGACAAATCCGTAATTTCATAAATCTCCTTGATTGCCTCGTTCCGCTTCTCTTTCCGAGCTTGTCTCTTTGCTCGCTTAATCTCTCTCTCATGCTCTGCTTTCGGGATTTTGCTCGTCCCGTCTGATTTTATCATCTCGTCCTTTATTTCGTCGAGATATCGCTTATCCTGGTCGTTAGACGGGATATCCCGAAATTTAATGTGTTCGTCGCCGGGAAACGGCTTTCGTTGCGGGAGCTTCGAGGGATTGAAGTTGTTGACGTTCACCTGGAAAGGTTGTGCGATTCCGCGTCTTTTAACCAAAATCCAAAAATCAGCGAGTTCGAGCATCCGTTTATCCAGCATCGAGATTGACGGCAGAGTTGCGACGTGTGCCAGATTCCGAGCTCGGAGAGTGGCCCAACCGTGAGATAGGTCGACGTTATCCGAGGACATGGCCCGACGTGAATCTGCCCCTGCCTCGATCTCGTCGATCAACACAGCTGATCCCTTTTCACATGAGATGCAAAACTCAAGATAGTCTTGGATGTCGATGAAGGATTTCTGCTCTGCATTCCATGTATCGTCAATAAAACGACACAACTGGATTGCCAATGTGGTCTTACCTATTCCTGTCTGAGAATTGGCTCCCTGGATAATTATTTTGATGTCGTTATCGTTTCGTAGCTTTCGTTTAGCTATTTGTCCCAATGTTCCAAAGTTTGTCCTGGATATACTGGACATACCCTTAATTATTAATTACATGGGCATATAGGTAACTAGTACAGATATGGGAATCAGGAGTTACATTCCGAACAAGATCATGGGCACAGGTCGCTGGCTCGGACAGGCTCTAGGCTGTGAGCTGGTTGTCGAACTCTCGGATCATTCCATCCAGACTGAGATGGAGGTCCCGGACAGATCTAAACGAGCATGGGACCCGCATCACTACAAGACAGGAAACGTGTTCTATCTTGGGTATGCGAATCCAATCAAACCAACCGTAAAATCTCACAAAGACCTTGAGCAAAAAGACACTGTCGACGTCGAGCATGGTCCGATGCGTCCTCTCCACGCGCGCGACGACGTCGAGCAGGAGGACGTCGGCGGTCGCGACCAGGAGGAGAGCAGCGACGAGGGAGCTCTGTTCACTGATGGAGGTGAGAAAGCTCACGTCGAGATAATATCATCGAAAAGATATCGGGACTTTATGAGACAAAATCTCATGAGCGAACTCCTCACCCCGCGCGAGCAGTGGAAGCTCATCGCGATCGCTGTCGCTGCTGTCGCTGTCCTCCAGCTCATCACACTGATGGTTAGTCTATCTGCTGCGGGGGTTCTATGAGCCAAAAAAACGACGAGGAACCAGAGGCAGAGGCTTTCGTTAT
>PWGR01000133.1 GCA_003554565.1 Clostridia bacterium | reverse complement strand
CCGAAAGCGCAAACCCCTTGACCCTCATCACCAGCGGTACGGAAGCAGTGTCGTCCGGCACGCCCGGGGCCCGCTCGCCTGCCTGCAGTACGACCTGCTCCACCTGAACATAGTCTCCAACCTGAGCTATCTCCTGCAATGCCGCCTCCTCCTTTCGGTTCAGCTGGTGCAGTCGTGCGCCACCTGCAGTTGCTTCACCGTTTCCCTCACATCTCCGAGCACCGCCCGGGGCAGGGGAAGATCGATCATCGTCTTCAGCCCGGGAGATGCGGAGAGAACCGGCGCAATCATGTTAACTGCCGTCGCTATAGTGCCGATTCCTCCCGGAATCTCGGGCTTTATGGCCATAGATATTCCTGGGGTGCCCTCGATGTCCACATAATCACCGGTGTCCACGCCGGCTGCACCCGGTTCTACCTGCTGCGGGTGTTCGAGGACCAGCACTTCCTCCCCATCCACCAATCCACGTGCGGTGTGGTTGCAGCCTGCCACCATACCCGGCTCCACCACTATGTTCGACCCTGTACGCCGTTGTTCAGCAATTATGGGCTTGCGCTCCTCTTTAACCTCATCCAGCTCCCAACCCAACGCCGATGCCACCAGGTACATGGACTGCGGGAAGCCCACATGCCCGACGATGGAACCATCCTGGAGCCCGTCGGCGAACTCCTCCGGCGTCGCACCCACACCCTGCGTCCGCATCACCGTGGGTCCAAACGGCGACAGATCGTTTACTCTTCGCGCCTTTATCCGTTCAATATCAGTACAGGCTGCAGTGAGGGCAATGAGCAGGGTATCCAACACAAATCCAGGATTAATTCCGGTCCCCAGAACTGTCCTCTTCTCGGCCAATGCCAGCCGGTGTATCTCCTCGCCGTCGCCCTGAATCGCGGCCTGGGGGTAGGCCATCTCTTCAGCTATGGTGATCACGTCACAGCCGTGCTGCAGGGCAGCAATGATCTGGGGTCTAACTTCATGGAGGAAGGAGAAGGTGCAAATTATGCAGATATCAGCATCTGCCTGCGAAAGAACCTCTTCCATATCCGCCTGCACCTTTTGACCCACATTATTGTCCAGCTGCAGGACCTCGGAAAGATCTTTCCCACAGTAATCCGGGCTGGGATCCACTGCGCCCACCACCTCGAGGCCGTCTCGACGCGCCATAACCTCTGCAATGCCGCCGCCCATCGCACCGAGACCGACCTGTACCACCCGTATGCTCCGGACCATCTCAACAGCTCCCTTCGACAGTAGATCATCCTCATTCTGAAGCCACCCTCAGTCTATCAAACCTGAAAGGGGCGCGATAGTATGCAGAAAGTGAATAAGCGCCGCGGAAGCAAAATGAAAGGATGGATCGCAAGTGATCCGCAATGATGGAGGTAGTGCTAGCGGTCCGGGCAATGGCTGGGCCCGGACCGCACTATTGCCGCACCTCACAGGGGGTGCATTCGGTGATGACCGATTTCGCCGGATCAGACCTGCGGCTCACATCCACCGGCAAGGATCCATTCCGCAGCAGCCTCGAGAATGAGACATGCCATGGGAATGCCCTGTCTCAGGGAGGAGGGAACCATTGACTCGCTCTCGCGGTGTCCGTCCTCACCACGATATATTCCGACCGTTATCGCAGGAATTCCCCGGCTGAGTGGGATGTTGGAATCCGTGCTGGAAGCCCGGGGCTGCATAGATGTCCCCATCTGCTGCCCAGCGGCGCGGGCGATTTCTACCAGCGGGTGGTCCTCGGGAATTGATCCCACCGGCCGGTCACCGACGACCTCCACCTGGAAGTCACCCCCACCATCTTCGGCAGAATCCCGGATTATGTTCATCACTTCCTTCTCGAGACGTTCCAACTCTGACTTGCCCACCGAGCGCATGTCGATCAGCATTGCGGCCGTCTCAGCTATTGTGTTGACCGAAGTGCCACCCTCCACAGTACCCACATTATATGTGGTGCGGGGATCCTCTGGAACGTCAATCAGGCTGATCCTGTGTACAGCAGATCCCAGAATGTGCACGGCGCTGGGACTGCCGAAATCTCCCCAACTGTGTCCTCCCTCGGCCGAGAAGGTAACTCTGAGACGCCGACTTCCTATCCCCTGGTTGACGACCCCACCGATCCTTCCATCCAGAGACAGTACCGCCCCCAGGTCCACATCCGGGCGCTTCGCATACCCGTCGAGAAACTCCCTGACCCCCTTGAGATCACCGAGCCCCTCCTCGCCGGCGGTGCCGACGAAGACCACGTCAAAGGGCGGCACGTACCCTGAATCCTTCCACGCGGCAATCAGTTGTAGCATGCCACCCACGGACGCGGAATTATCACCGACACCCGGCGCACAGAGCCTGTCATCTTTCCTCCGCACCGTGACATCAACAGATGCCGGGAAAACTGTGTCTATGTGCGCGCAGACTGCCAGGCGAGCACAGCTGTCCTCACCCGGGTAACGTCCAATGGCATTGTTGTGTTCATCGACAAGAGCCTCCATAGCGCCCAGTTCCGCCATCCGCCGTGCTACGTGTTCCGCCCTCTCGCCCTCACAGTGACTGGGAGCCGGTATCTCACATACATCAGTAATCTCGCTGACCGCATCCTCGTACCCCTCCTGCACAAAATCGATGATCTGCTGGATGTGGGGACGCTGGGCAATCTCCTGTATCGTCTGCCTCCACTTCATTTTTGACATTCACTCCTTTCTCACTTCATCACTCGCTGTTGCCTCCCATACTTCCGGTCGATTCAACCGAAAACCTGCGGTACTCGCGCAGGTGCCATAAGGCCACAAATAGACCCGCACCGGTCAGAGCCGCCGCGGCGGCATGTG
>PWGR01000196.1 GCA_003554565.1 Clostridia bacterium | reverse complement strand
GCCGCGGACATCTTCTCCCTGCCGCTCAGTCCACGATCCTGCTTTCGCCCAAATGGCTGAGGCTCGGCCCTCCCTGTACCAGGTCTCCCAGTCACTCGCGCCGGTCGTGCATTGACGACGCATAATTCAGGATTCCCTTCCGGTGCAGCCTGTGGATTCGCCTCCGCTCACGGACTGATTTCTGGAGTGTTTGTCAGGTCGCTCAGATATACCGATCTCTCAGTATGCCCGACCTCAGGCTATCTGGCATATTCGGGATGTTACCAGAACGACCTCCTTTCAGGTCGTTGACATCGGGGCATACGCCATTCTATGCACGCCGGGGTTGCCGAAAACACAACTCCGACCATAGAGTGTCGAAGCCATCCTCATCTCGTTTCTTCTGACCGACCAAGCCGCTCTTTTCCAACCAGAAATCAAGATATTCTTCGGGTTTCATCTTCCTCGATAGCTTTGGTGCTACCAGGTTGGTATCCATGAACGCAAAATGCAGGTTGGTCTCAATTTTCCAGTTATCGTCCCTGAGTTCGAAGAAGTCGTGGACACGTACATTTTCCAGGAATCTTCTTGCCTGATTGATCGTGTCGCCCGGATATAAGCTCAAAACTAGCTCCCAGTTTCCACTGCTCGTATCAGTCGGTCCCAACCAGGCAAATCGGCAGGGGCGTTGCCGGGAAAACTCCGTCAGCTGCAAACCCGCCCGTTGACCCCGTTGCACGACGATGCCATCGGGAGCCAGTTCCTCCAGTATCGACGAGCAACGTCTCCGAAGTCGATACGGGTCATCTTTGCAGATACGAAGTGTAGTAAACGGATTCAGTCCGCGCCATCTCGGCTCACTGTCCATGAGATCCAGAAAATCCTCGACCATCAGGGCTTCTGCGCGACCGAGCACAGAGCGCGACGACATGAGTGTTGTCAGTCGTTCAATTAGCTCACTCCACAGTATCACAACCAGTTTGGGTTGAACTGTCAGAGTCTCGGGATCCTCAAAGCTGTGCCTGCTCGGCATCAGCTGCTCCTGCCACACGTTATCGGCGTTGGGCTTGTTCTCAATGAGTATCGTCCAATCAGGAGGGCAGGATATGATGCCATCATATGTTGCTTTTCGGTCTGACAACCTGACTACGCATTCCGAGCTATCCCAGTGTCTATCGGTCAGCAAGACAGAGACGACGTTGCCACCTGCCGTCTCAACCTTCCGCTTCTGTGTATCCAGCTGCACGTCGCTGTTTAATGAAGTCAAATCCGGCATCATGTCCACATCATTGCTATGCTGCTTGGTGCGCACAAGATCAATGAATGCCGCCTGCACCATTGGTATATGGCGCATCAACAGCAAAAACGCGGCCGTCAGGGGATTCTCGTGCTGACATCTCTATCCAGGGGCAGAAAACAATTGAGGCTGCTCATTTATATCCCCTCTCCCCAACTCAGATACCCGGCACACCTGACTGTGCCGGAACCGTTCAAATCATAGGTGGAAGAATTGCTCATCTGCATCAAGAGTGTCGGAATGCATCCACAGGGGCACAATCCCGCTTACGTAGAATCAACCACGCCCCTGGTGGTACTTACACAGTGCGAAAGAGCTCCAGCGAAGGCTCAATAACCTTACTGACCAGGCTCGCGCTGTCAGCGATTTCGTACAGTGGCCCTGTCTGAAGGCAGCCTTGAAACTTAACGTAAGCATCCTCATATTCGAGTTTTTCTGCATCGACAAATACCCTGTGCTCATTGTACTCAATGTGTGCCATAAGATTCTCGACGAATCTGTCCCATCCCTTGCCCGGCGTCTTCCTCTGCAGGTCATAAAGGACCCCCGAGCAAATCATTGGCTGCTCAATGCTTTTGTCATCCAGTAATATCCGAACATACAGTGTCTTCAGATCACTCGTCGACGGGGTATGGGTCTTCCCGCGAGACTCCTCAGTATGCTCTGACGGGATAAACGAGACCGCCAGCCTCCTTGGCAACCACATGCTTACATTGGTAGACTCCAGGCCGGTAGAGCTCCTGGTGGTAACCCCGTAGCCAGTGGGCTTGCAGATAGCAAACTTCTCGGGTTCATCCCGAAGATGTCCTTCCATTTCTCTTATCAGGTACGAAACTTCCATGTACAATCGTTCGATGAAATCAAACGCATAACGGGTCTGCTTAACGAGTTCATCGCGCGTGGTCATCTCGGGTTGTCCCCCCTGTGAAAAATATCGTTTCGCGGACGCTCTTGAGCTTGTTCCTGGCCGCACAGAGCCCCTCGGGAAAACCTGCGAAGTCACCTCGGAGAGAAGCTGTTCTATCATCAAAAAATATCTTTCGATGGGCTGATAGATTGGGCAGAAAGCGATACAGGCTGTCAGTCCCGTTGTAATTTCGTAAATTGTGCTTATCCAATAGGTCGTGTAGGTCCCGGGCAAATGCACGTTCATGATAAGCAAGGGATCTCTCACAGAGCATTTCATCCAGAAACTGAGCAACGCCCTGCCAGTTGGTCCATACTATGTATTTCAGGTAGTGGTCAGAAAGATGTAGGAACTTGTGACTTGGATATATGTGATCTGCAGTTACAGCCAGTAACGTAAAACGCTTCCCTAGATTCTGCGCTTCCAGCAAGCCCTGATCAACTTCTCTGATGATCTGCAACTTGCTCGTATCGGTTTCCGCGCCGAAATCCGAGCCATACTTGGCTTCCACGACCAGATAATGCGCACCCGCGATAACCACGACATCGGGCTCAGTATTATCATCAAACCGGGGCCAGAAGAAAAACTCGGCCTTCGTGGCTTCTTCTCGCGTAACGGGAAAGCCGAGACCTCTCAAGTATCGTC
>PWGR01000235.1 GCA_003554565.1 Clostridia bacterium | reverse complement strand
CGAGGGACTCTTCAAGCATCTGCACCTCGTATACTTCGATCGCTGAGCTGTGCTGAGCATGATTGGACGTCGGTATCCCCCGGGGAGTCGAAGGTCCCTGGGGGAAGATTCCCGTCTCTATATTGGGAGATGACCATTTACTGCCGATCAACACTTTTCATCTTCGGGATAATGAGTACCTCAATCGTTTCGCTGTAATTCCGGAGATTATGTCCCATTTCCATGAGGTTAATGGGGTGGCTGACTTTCACGACGGTGAGGATAACCATATTCCCGGCGACGACCGGACCCCGGGGTATGTTGAGAGCCGGGTCAGGCTGACTGCACTTTTCGGGTTCACTTGGTAGCTGGACGGGCATACCTGTTGACGTGATGGGCTGCTCGCCGCCGTTCGAGGAGCTGCGGGTCTATCGTGTGCAGTTCAGCGCACAAGGACTCTGCCGCTGGATGCAATGAATGGACAATGCTGGGTGCTTTGCACTGCAGGGGCAGATTCAGTGACGGTGAACCATCCCGTCAGCAGCATTTTCTTTTTCCGGTACTGAGGTTTCTCATCGTGGTATCAGCATCTGGACGACCTCATGGCACTTTGTGCCCGAGGGGGCGGTCCGGTTCTCTCTCGGGACTCGTCTGGCGAGAATATGCAGGGAAGGAATAAGGCTTCAATCAGCGAATCAACACCTTAGATACTGCCGCCTGGGCAACCGGAGGCGCGTCATTGAAAGCGATGCGCCCCCGGTCATAATCGAGGAAAGGGGGGGCATTTTCCGGGCGGGTACTGGTCGACCCGGTTCAGTATCTGCCCGCCTGCGGAAGAAGCATGGGCTGAGGAGTCTCTATCCCGGCGTCTATGCGAGTTGGTTGACACCGATGGTGATGGATTACTCAGGGGCAGCAGTCACCGGTGTTTTGTACATGCGGCGCCTGCATGCCCGCGCTGGTACTGCCGGTTGGCGCGGCCGGCGGAGCACAGAAAACAGGGATAGTACGGCTCTGACTACAGGAGTGACCTGCAATGGAGGGGGAGGCGAAAATTTCTGAGCGTGCTGGGCTGCAAATATATCTTGCACAGAAGAATTATTCGCCAGAAAGGCAGAACACAAGCTGCACGGATCAATTCCTGATGTGCATAGGGGTGCTGGTAATTGGACCGCTCATGTGAAGATCGTGCCCGGGAGATTTTTGATCGGTTGAGCGTGCTCGCGCGGTGCGTTGCGGGTGTGCTCGGCAAGACCTGTGAAGTGGTGGTGCATGACCTGCGCCGGCCGGAGAAATCCGTGGTGGACATAGTCAACGGCCACATTACCGGAAGAACCGTCGGCAGCCCGCTGCTGAAGGGGCCCACGGACGATATAGGCATGGAGGAGATCGTGACCGGTGACCCCCCGGACAGCTGTACCGGCGTGTACCGTACCAGAACCAGGGAAGGGCGAGAGCTGAAGTCCAGTACCGCGATCTTCTACGACGACGACGGCGAGCCACTCGCCGCTTTTTGCGTCAACTGGGACCTGACTCTGCTCAAGAGCATAGGGGCTTTTGTCGATCTGGTCAACGATGACCTGCCGGAGAACGAGACGGCCTCTACCATCCAGATGAACAACCCGCAGGAGGTCGCGAGAAGGACCATGCAGGAGATAATCGATGAAAATGATAAACCCGTCTATCTCATGGACAAATCGGACCGGATGCAGCTGGTGCAGACCATGTGGAAGCGCGGTGTTTTTCTCATCAAAGGTTCTGTGGAAATGGCAGCGGAGCTGCTGGACATATCCAAAAACACTGTCTACGGTTACCTGAGTACAATCAGGGCGGAAGACGACTGACTCCTGCGCCGGGCCCGGACCGGGTCCGGCGGAACCTGCCGCCGGTGAGCGGGGCTGGTGCTTGCCCCGTGTTAGCCGGCGGTTTCTGTTCGGTTTGACTGTGTGCGACGAAAATGCCACCCATTGACTCCCTCATAGAAGCTGCAAGCCTCTTCTGCCGCAGGCGGGCTGGTGTGGGACCGGCGGGGTGGCGCATTGTCTTGCCGGGATTGCCCACTGCCTCCAGGCGAATTCTGCAGATCGTACACCCCAGCGGGCCTGCGAAAGCGGTGTCTCCTGAACCTGCCCCTCCCGTCATGTCTCAGAGCACCAGGCGCAGCAGCCAGAATGTCGCCATTCCGCCCAGGACAGTGAAGAGGAAACTCCGGGTGTAGAAGGCGATGAGTCCGGCCGCCAGTCCGGCAAGCAGGCGCTCGTTCCCCAGTGATGCGTCGATCGGGCCATCGTCCGGACGGAACAGGGCGGGGGCAACCAGGGCTGAGAGGGCCGCAGCCGGCACAAAGCGCAGGGCTCGTTCGAGCACCCGCGGCATTTTTTCGGAAAACAGGTAGATGAATGAGAGGCGCAGGGCGAAGGTGCCTGCGGCCATGATCAGGATTACGGCGACGAGGGTGGAGGTTGGCATCACGGCTGCATCTCCCGCCTCCGGCGCAGCGATTCTGTGCCCAGCCCTGCGGCTATACCCACCAGGACTCCCATAATGAGGTTGATGTTCAGGGGAAGGGGGTGGGCCAGTACTGCCGTCATGCCGCCGGCGAGACCTGCGATGACTGAATCCCCGTCCTCAAATGCCTGCACCAGGACCGCCAAAAAGCACAGCGGCACTGCAAAATCCAGACCCCAGTGGCCGGGAATCCCCGACCCCAGATATATCCCCGCGGCGCTGAAGATCTGCCAGGTGAGCCAGATCGTCACGCCGGCCCCCAGGTAGTAGCGGTGCGGATCCACATCGTCACCCTGGCGAAAGCGGAGTATGGACAGGGCGTACCCCTGATCTGTCAGCAGGT
>PWGR01000288.1 GCA_003554565.1 Clostridia bacterium | reverse complement strand
TTGGATATGCTCCCTGCAGGTCTCCGTCAACGACTCCGGCGACCGCATCAGCGGTGATTCTGGCCTCGGTAAGAAGTCGCATTCGTCGTTCAGAAAGGAGGTCCTCCGAGGTCCAGCGGTAGATCTGAAGTCCCAGGGCAGCAGTGGCGAGCGTAACGAGGAGCACGTAAAGAACGGTCAGCCGGATGCGAAGAGATGTCCACCACCTGCGTTCCCCGGGCATCCTATCAGTTCACCAGTTCCTCTAGTAAATATCCTGCGCCCCATCGCGTCTTGACTATCTCGGATCCGTCGCTGATACTCGGCAGCTCCTGTAGCTTCTTGCGCAGGCGACGGACGTGCACATCGACGGTGCGTGAGCTGCCGTAGTAATCGTAACCCCATACCCGATCCAGCAGCTCCTCCCTGCTGAACACCCGCCCCCGGTTGCGGGCCAGCAGCTGAAGCAGAGCGAATTCCTTCACTGTCAGCGGCACCTCACAATCTGGCCCGATCAGCGCCTGCCGGTGCAGGTCCAGGCTCACCCCGGATGCAATTTCCGTCCTGAACTCCCCTTCGTCTTCCTCGCCCCCCTGCACCCGGCGCATAACCGCGCGGATGCGGGCGAGGAGCTCGCGAAAATTAAACGGCTTGGTCAGGTAATCGTCAGCGCCGACCTCCAGGCCCAGGATCTTGTCAACATCATCATCGCGGGCGGTGAGCATTATTATGGGAACGGTGGATTCTTGCCTCAGTTTTCGACACACTTCCATCCCGTCAATCCCCGGTAGCATAAGGTCCAGCAGCACCAGATCAACCTGATTGTTTGCAAAAGATTCCAGCGCCTCCTGTCCGTTGTATGCCTCAACGACCCGGAAACCTTCCTGCTTCAGATTTGCTGCAAGTCCCTGCACGAAGCCGCGCTCATCGTCCACCACCAGGACGCTGAAATCCATGCTCGTCGTGCTCCTTTCCTTCTCGTTACGTATTGCTTCCGGGCAAGATGACGGCTTTAGTAACGGCCAGACGTTCAACATCGCAGAGGGCCTCTTCTGCGTGCGCCAGGGAATACTTACGCGAGATCATCTGCTTCCAATCGAAGCGTCGCTGTTGGCGGTCCATTACTCGAACTGCGCGGTAGAGATGAGAGAAGTCTGTTCCCCAGCAGCCGCGCACGTCGAGATGCTTTCTGTTCAGTAAGAGGTGGGGGTTGAATGAGACCTCGCCTGCGTCTGTGTATTGACCGGCCACCACCACAGTCCCGGCATCGCGTGTCAGCTGCATTGCCTGCGGTACGGCTTCGGGTGTGCCGGCTGCCTCTATCGTCACATCGGCCCCGCGTCCACCCGTCAACTCTCTAACTTGCTTTTCGCGTTGTTCGAAGCTCAGCTTATCGATGTCAAGCACCGCGTCGGCGCCGAGTTGCTCGCCGGTCTGCAGGCGGCCGGGGCCACCCCCGACCAATATCACCCGCTCAGCCCCGCTGAGCTGCGCCATGATCACGGCATTCAGTCCCACCGGGCCGCTTCCCAGCACTGCCACCACATCGCCCAAACGTATCTCGGCGCGCTCCGTGGCGTGAAAGGCGGTGGGCAGGCCGCATCCCCCGGCTATGAAGGTATCTGCGTCAAGGGAGTCTGGGAGCCGGATGATCCGCACCCCGGGTTTGAGGTAGATATACTCGGACCAGCCCCCGAGCAGTCCTTCGTCAGCCCCGTATGTAATACCGTACACCCGGCGATCCGGGCAGCGGGTGGCTGCCCCTGCCACCGTGCAGAACCAGCATTGGTTGCAGGTCTCGTGTACATCCAGGAAGGTTACCAGATCGCCGCGGCCGATCAGGTTGCCTTCAGCATCGCGGACATCTCCCCCGATTCTTTCAACTTTGCCCACACTAACATGCCCTGGGATGATGGGATAGGGCACATCATCCAGGCGCCCGCGCCAGAGATGTACGTCAGTACCGCAGACTTCACTGGCGCTGGTGCGCAGGAGCACCGCCCCCGGTTCGATGTCAGGGAGTGGAAACTCGCGGATCTCTATGGGCCCTCCCGGGGCCATCATCACCGCAGCTTTGATCATCAATATCCCTCCAATTAACCGCCGAACTCCTGCAGTTCAATATTTCCGTTAGATGTCTCCAGGAGCAGGTCATGAGCATTATCTCCGACCACACCCTCCAGACGCGTGGTTTCGTCGCGCAGGACATTCAGGCGGGTATGGATTGCCGCCACCTGTCCGTTTGAGGTGTCAAGTTCGACTGAAGCATCTACTGCGGAGTGCAGGAGAGCTTCAATTGAACCATTGCTGGTTCGAACCTGCGTATCTCCCCGTATTTCGTGGATGTCCACATAGATATTGCCATTGGAGTTGCGAACTTCATCCAACCCGGAACAGTTTCTCACACTTACGCTGCCGTTGGAGGTGTGAGCGGTGACGAATCCGGCCACATTAGTCAGGGTGATGTTCCCGTTCGAGGTTCTCGCCTGCAGGTTCCCCGGTACATTCTCCACCTGCAGATGCCCATTAGAATTGTCGGCCGATGCTATTTCCATTCCTCGCGGTACTGCTACCTTCAGGTCAACTGACACACGCAGGTTGTCTTCCGAGTAAACGGACTCGACGAGATAGGCATCTTCTTGTTTTTCAGCGTGGATTCTTACCTTCTCGAGATCTTCTGCCCCGAAGGCGCGTTTGACGGCGTGGATATGCAGCTGTTCATCGTCAGAAAGCCCTATCTCCACCCTCCCGTTGCGGTTTAATACCTTGAGGCGGAGATCGGGATCGGGTGCATGGGATTTTTCATATACCTCTTCTGTCTGAAATGCGGCAACTATGTCCGAAAAGACTGTACAGCCGGC
>PWGR01000142.1 GCA_003554565.1 Clostridia bacterium | reverse complement strand
ACATACTGGAGCAGACACACCTTCCCGCAGTAAATGTTGAGGTGGGTTTCCTGAGCAACCCCCGAGATGCCGAACTGCTGGCGGACCGACACTACCAGCGCAAGGTTGCCTGGGCCATCACCATCGGAATACTGCGCTACTTCGCTTCCGGCCATGGGGATAAACCAGGTTCGAAGAACTAGCGCTTGGAGAACTGCGGTGCCTTGCGCGCCTTCTTGAGGCCGTACTTGCGGCGCTCCTTCATGCGCGGGTCCCGGGTCAACAACCCGGCCTTTTTCAATCTGGGCCGGAGTTCCGGCTCAGCCTCGACCAGCGCCCTCGCAATCCCATGCCGCAGTGCACCGGCCTGACCAGAAATACCACCACCCTCCACCCGGGCCAGAACATCGTATTTGGATGTCCGGTCGGCGAGGCGCAGCGGAGCCAGGGCGCGCTCGCGCATGGTAGCCAGGGCAAAGTATTCCTCGAAGTCGCGTTCGTTGACCTCTATTCGCCCGTCTCCGGGCACCAGACGTACGCGCGCGACTGCTTTTTTACGTCTCCCTGTTCCCAGATGCTGCATCACTGCCATGTTCAACCCCCCTTTCTCTCTGTATGATCATTCTAGAGCTCGATCTCCAGTTCCTCCGGCTGCTGCGCCTCATGCGGGTGATCAGGGCCGGCGTAGACTTTCAGCTTCTTGACCATCTTTCTCCCCAGCTTGTTCTTGGGCAGCATACCGCGGATCGCCTTTTCCACCACAAATTCGGGATCCTCTTCCAACAGCTCCTCGTAGGATCTGCTCTTGAGTCCACCCGGATACCTGGTGTGCCTGTAGTACATCTTCTGCTCCGGCTTTCGGCCGCTCAACGTCACCTCACCCGCATTGACCACCACGACGTGGTCTCCTACATCGACGTGCGGGGTGAACGTGGGCTTGTGTTTGCCGCGCAGCACATGCGCGACCCGGCTGGCGATTCGCCCGAGCGGTACCCCGCTCGCATCGACGACCCACCATTTCCTCTGTACTTCACCATCTTTAGCCATATACGTTCGATCCATCATGTGCCCCTCCCCAAAACTCTGTGCTCTCTTGCACGAAGTGCTTAGAGCACATCACCGATTCTATCGACTGCATCGCATAACGTCAATTGCATCGCCATAGCACACCCGCATCATGCACAGGCCCTGCGGCGGCGCGGTGGGGCCTGCGAGGGATCGGTCGCGGCCATCGAGGATCCGCCTCATATCCTCCGGGGCCATCTGGCCACCTCCGACCGCAATAAGTGTCCCCACTATACTGCGCGCCATCTTGTAAAGAAAGCCGTCCGCTACCAGATCCACAATAATGCGCTCGCCCCGCCTGACTACACCCAGCTGGTACATCCTCCGCACGGTGCTGGCTGCGGGTCTCCCGCTGACCTGAAAGGACGCGAAATCCCGCCGCCCGATGAGCAGGCGGGCAGCCCTGCGCATGGAAGCCACCGAGATGTCCACTGGTACCTGGTGTACGTAACGGTACTCAAAAGGCGACGGCATAGCCCCGCAGCTCATCTCGTATCTGTAATGCTTCCATCTCGCATCGCGCACCGGATCAAAATCTCCGCCCACAGGCTCCGCTGAGCGGACCAGCAACGCCGGGGGCAGCAAGCGGTTCAGGGCCCGGGGCCAACGCTCTTCCGGAATCTGCACCCTGGGGCAAAACGCAACCACCTGTCCCCAGGCATGGACACCGGCATCGGTTCGTCCCGCCCCCCGCACCGTCGTCGGGGCACCATTTATGTCATTGAGAGCCTTCTCCAGCACCGACTGGACGGTCGGCTCCTCCCGCTGGCGCTGAAACCCGTGAAACTCTCCCCCGTCGTACGCCACGATGAGCTTTACCGTTTTCACCCCGGGCACCGGCATCACACCCATAGCGCCGCACCGAAGGTGCAGACGAGAAATGCGCCGGCCCAAAAATCCGGAGTGCTCACTTTCAGCACCTTGTAACGCGTGCGCCCTTCCCCGCCGCGGTAACACCGGGCTTCCATGGCCAGGGCGAGATCATCGGCGCGGCGGAATGCACTGATGAACAGCGGCCCCAGCAGCGGAATCATGCTCTTTGCCCGGTCCAGAAAACTGCCCGTATCAAAATCAGCCCCACGGGCCATCTGCGCTTTCATGATTCGCTCCAGCTCATCGACCAGGGTCGGTATGAACCGGAGGGCAATGGTCATCATCATAGCCAGCTCGTGCGCCGGAACTCCGAGACGACGAAAAGGACCCAACAAGTACTCTATTCCATCCGTCAGGTCTATGGGCGCAGTTGTCAAGGTCAGCATCGATGTGGTCATAATCAGCAGAATCACCCGAATCGACATTGTCGCAGCCTGCACGATTCCCTCGTCCGTCACATCAAGGGGACCGAGCTGGTAGACGGTCTCACCGGGAGTCATGACCATATTCAGCACAATTGTAAATAGAATAATTATGAGCACCGGTCGCAGGCCTCGCAGGAGCATCCTGACCGGGATTCGTCCAAGCAGAGCAACAGCCGCGGTGATCCCTGCCATGACAGCATATCCCGCCGGGCCCCGCAGCACAAACAGGATCACCACATAACCGAGAGTGCCCAGGATCTTGGTCCGCGGGTCCAGCCTGTGGATGATCGATTCACCGGGAATGTACTGACCTATGGTTATGCTCTTCAGCACCGCAGTTCTTCCCCCTCAGTACTTCCGCAAGGGCATCGGCTGCCTCGTTGATCGTAAGGACATCCACGGGCACTGGAATCCCGGCCTCGCGCAGTCTCCGCATGATCTGCGCGGTCCTGGGAACCTGCAGCGACAGGGCCTGCAGGTCCTCGTACCGGCGGAATATCTCCCGCGTCGTTCCCTGCATACCGATGCTGCCCTCGTTCATAACAATCACCCGATCGGCGATCTGGGCTATATCATCTATCCCGTGCGACACCATGATTATCGTCATGCCGCCGCTGTGCAGCCTTCGCATCTGATCCAGCATATTGGCGCGCCCGCGGGGGTCGAGGCCGGCAGTTGGTTCATCCATAACCAGGACCCGGCACTTCATGGCCAGCACACCTGCGATAGCCGCCCTCCTCATCTGCCCACCCGACAGCTCGAACGGCGAACGATCGAGGATCTGCTCATCCAGATCCACCGCACGGCAGGCCCAACGCACCCTGCGCTGCACCTCGTCCTCACTGAGGCCTATATTCTTGGGGCCAAAGGCGATATCATCCCGGACGGTCTCTTCAAAAAGCTGATGCTCGGGATACTGAAAGACCAGCCCCACTTTCTGCCGCAGTTCCTTCATCCTGCCCCGGTCTGCGCCCACTTCAATATCGTCCACCCGAACCCGCCCACACGTGGGCTTCAGGATCCCGTTGAGATGCTGCACCAGTGTGGACTTGCCGGATCCTGTCGGCCCGACAATACCGACAAACTCACCGTCCTCAATCCGCAGGCTCACGTCCCGCAGGGCAGTGGTTTGCCAGGGTGTCTCTGGGTCGTATACGTAATCTACGTCTTCAAATACAATTGGCATATTGCTCTCACCAGCTCGTCCGTCTCGGTGATACCGGCGGGGATCGAAAAGCCCCTGCTGCGCATTTCACCGGCCAACTGCGTCACTGCGGGCGTATCCAGTCCCATGTCCTCCAGTTCAACCGCGCCGGCAAAAAGGTGTCTCGGCGCGGCGTCGGCGGCAACTGCACCCCGATTGAGAACTACTATCCTGTCCGCTTCTGCCGCCTCCTCCATGAAGTGTGATATCCAGATAACCGCCAGGCCCCGCTCGCGACACAGCCGCCGAGTCACATCAAGTACATCGGCCCGTCCCTGCGGGTCCAGCATGGATGTGGCCTCGTCCATAACCAGGCAATCCGGGGCCATAGATAGCACCGCGGCAATGGCCACCCGCTGTTTCTGGCCTCCGGAGAGGTTGTGCGGCTCGTCGCGCAGGTGGGATCCCATGCCCACATCTCCGAGCATCTCAGGCACAATCTGCCGCATCTCATCGGTCGGAATCCCGATGTTCTCCAGGCCGAAGGCCACTTCCTCCTCTACTGTAGTGCTCACCAGCTGGTTGTCGGGATTCTGAAATACCATCCCCACTTTTCGTCGGATGTCCCAGCGATACTCCTCCTGCAGCGTGGAGAGACCGGATACAGAAACCTCTCCCTCTGTGGGCAGAAGCAGTGCATTCATGAGCTTGGCCAGGGTCGACTTGCCAGAACCATTGGCACCCACCACAGCCACAAACTCGCCCGGGCAGATCTGCAGGTCGATGTCCTGCAGTGCGGCCACCTCGGCGGCCTCGCCCCGGCGATAAGAATAGCTGACGCCCCGCATCTCAATTAACGGAGTCTCTGGCACTGCGGCAGCACTCCTTACAGCATCACACCAGCTCGACAATCACCATGGGAGATCCATCTCCCCGGCGCGGACCCTTCTTTAGCACCCGGGTGTAGCCACCGGGTCGGTCAGCGTACCGTTCGGCCAGAACATCAAAAACTTTCTTGACCACGGAGTCATCATTTACATAACTTGCCACCCTGCGCCGGGAATGTAGATCTCCCCTCTTGCCCAGGGTGATCATCTTCTCCACCAGCGGGCGGGCGGCTTTTGCCTTGGCCTCGGTGGTCTCCACCTGCTCGTGTTCCAGCACCGCTGTGACCAGCCCGCGCATCAGCGCCCGGCGCTGGGCCTTAGTCCTGTTCAACTTCTTAGGCCGCACTTCAGACCCTCTCCCTCCAGGTACGTACTGTCCTGTCCATCATTCAGGAGATTCCTCCAATTCAAGCCCGTTCTCTTCGAGCTTCTCTTGCACTTCAAGCAGCGACTTCTCTCCCAGATTGCGTATCTTCAGCATTTCCTCCGGAGTATAGGCCACCAGTTCACCAACCGTATCGATTCCCGCCCTCTTCAGGCAGTTGAATGATCGTACGGACAGGCCCAGTTCCTCAATGCTGCGGGAGAGCAGCTTGTTCTTCTCTTCCTCTTCCGGCTCCACCATTATTTCGGCCTCTTCCTCAGGTTCCTCGGTCAGGCTGACGAATATATCCAGGTGCTCCTTGACGATGCGGGCCGCCAGGCTCACGGCTTCCTCGGGAGAAGTGCTCCCGTCCGTCCTGACGTCCAGAATCAGGCGGTCATAATCGGTACGCTGTCCGACACGAGCAGCCTCCACAGTGTAGTTGGCCCGCAGTACCGGGCTGAATGTCGAGTCAACAGCTATGAGCCCCAGAGGTTGTCCCTCTTCCTTGTGTTCTTTCGCAGGCACATACCCGCGCCCCTGCTCTACCGTCATCTCCATGTACACGCGCGCCCCAGAATCGAGCGTCATGATGTGATGATCCGGGTTGAGAATATCGACATCAGCGGGGTGGTGCACGTCTCCTGCCCGCACCACACCCTCCTGCTCTGTCTCAAGGAGAAGAGTCTGCGGTTCTTCCGTGTAACACTTGAGAACCAGACCCTTCAAGTTCAGGATGATCTCCGTAACATCCTCCACCACCCCCGGCACTGTGTCAAACTGGTGCCGCACGCCGTCAATCTGTACCGACGTGATCGCAGCTCCGGGAATGGAGGAAAGCAGGGCTCGGCGTAGTGAATTACCTAGCGTGGAACCATAACCTCGCTCCAGAGGCTCTACGACGAAGGTACCCTGCGCACCGCCCTCGTCCTCATTAATCTCTCTGTTAGCAATGGTGGGCTTTTCAATTTCCAGCATCCGATCTGCCCCCCCGAAGTGAAAAAGTTCCGGTGCCGACGATCAACGTGAGTACATCTCGACGATAAGATGTTCCTCGATGGGAACATCAACCTCATCTCGCTCGGGCAGTCGCAGGACAGTTCCTCGCTTCTGCTCCCAATCGACGCTCAGCCATCCGGGAATGCTGCGTCCGGCGGCAACCTCCTGCAGTTCCTGCAGCCGGGGCATGCCCTTGGAGCCGGGCTTGACCTCGATCCTGTCTCCCTCGGACACCAAAAATGACGGAATGTCGGTCGGACGGTCATTGACAAGGAACTTCCCGTGATTGACCATCTGCCTCGCCTCTGCACGCGATGCGGCGAACCCCATGCGGAACACGACATTGTCCAGACGCCGCTCCAGCAGCTGGAGAAGTATCTCACCAGTGACGCCCTGTCGCCGCGCAGCTTCCTCGTAGTAACGGCGGAACTGTCTCTCCATCACACCGTACATGCGACGAACCTTCTGCTTTTCGCGCAGCTGAAGTCCATACTCACTGAGATTGCGCCGGCGCCTGGCACCGTGCTGCCCCGGGGGCTGTCCGCGCTTTTCCATGGCGCATTTTTCGCTGTAGCATCTGTCCCCTTTGAGGAACAGTTTTTCACCTTCCCGCCGGCACACCCGGCAGACGGGACCCGTATATCTAGCCACGTGTTCAACCTCCTCTTCTAAAGAACTCCGCCTGGCACCATCAGCGGCGCCGCTTGGGCGGGCGGCATCCATTGTGCGGAATCGGCGTCATGTCGTTGATATCAGTGATCTCCAGTCCCACTCCCTGCATCGATCGAATCGCTGCCTCGCGTCCGGATCCCGGACCCTTGACAAACACGGAGGCTTCCCGGAGTCCGTGCACCATCGCATCTCTCGCGGCCTTCTCAGCGGCCAGCCCGGCGGCATAGGGAGTTCCCTTACGCGAACCCTTGAAACCAACTGCGCCCGCACTGCCCCACGCGAGGGTATTGCCTGACTCATCGGTGATGGTAACCACTGTATTGTTAAAAGTTGATCGAATGTAGACTATTCCCTTCTCCACGTTCTTCCGCGCCTTCCTGCGCGGACGGGACGCACGTGCTTTTCGTCTCGCCATTGTTCCCCTCCTCACCTAGAGTTCTTTGCACTCATCGGGTCATCACCCGATCCCGTCATCAAATCAAATGCTCTCTGGAATCTGCGACCGCGCTGTCGGGCGGCGGTCGCACGTCAGATGCGCCTGCGCCCGACCCGGCGCGATGGACCCTTCCGGGTTCGTGCATTGGTACGCGTGCGCTGCCCCCGGACGGGCATTCCCCGGCGATGGCGAACACCTCTGTAGCAGCCGATATCCATCAACCGCTTGATGTCCTGCTGACGCTCCCTGCGGAGTTCACCCTCCACAGTGTACTCTTCATCTATCAGCCGTCGGAGTTGTCCGGCCTCGGCTTCGGTGAGATCACGCACACGCGTCGTCTCCTCGATGCCGGTTCTCTCCAGAAGCTCCCTGGCGCGGGACAGGCCGATCCCGTAAATCCTGGTCAAGCCGGCCACTATTGTCTTCTCACGGGGCAAGTCCACACCCGCTATTCTGGCCATTATCTCTCACCTCCTCCAGCAGATCAGCCCTGACGCTGTTTGTGCTTGGGATTTTCGCATATTATCATCAGCCGCCCTCTGCGACGGATGACCTTGCACTTGTCACATATTCGCTTGACCGACGCGCGTACTTTCATCGGATACCCCTCCAAAAACTACCATCAGTCCGCCTGATTCAGCGATGTCGCCATGTGATGCGTCCGCGCGTGAGATCGTATTGTGACAGTTCGACCGTAACGCGGTCCCCGGGTAGGATGCGAATGTAGCTCATACGAATCTTTCCCGAGATATGAGCTAACACCTTGTGGCCGTTCTCCAGTTCCACCCGGAACATGCCGCCCGGTAATGGCTCCACGACCGTCCCTTCCGCTTCTACTACATCTTCTTTCTTCTTATTCATGTTTCCATCCGGCCTCCTCTTGTGCGGGAAGAATGTCCTCAAGCAGTCTGTTCCGACTTGAATCCTCCGGAGAGCACCCTTCCTCGCCGGTGTATTCGGCCAGCGCGCAGCGCACCTCTCGATCCCGGGCGCGGCCCACCTGCAGCCTCGTCAGCAACTTCCGCTCTCGCACGCGCCCAATCCGGCGCAGGTGCCGGACACTCTTGCGCTTGGGGCGGCGCAGGGTCCTGTCAATGCCATCGACTATTGATACCCTCCGGTCCTCGGCTCGATCCACTACCAGATATACACTACCCTCGTCGCGACCCGCTGTCGAAAGGACGATATCCCCAACCTTCATTTTCCGGCCCACGACTCACCTCCATAGTATCAACTGGCAAATGGTATCTTATTCCGGTCCCTTGGGAGGCTCCGTCAGTACCTCCGGGCCGGCCTCAGTTACCGCCACCGTGTGTTCGAAATGCACCGAGAGTCCACCGTCCGCAGTGCGAACCGTCCAGCCATCATCGCTCGTCTTTACGCGGTAATCCCCCTGATTCAGCATCGGCTCGATGGCCAGGACCATCCCCGGTTTCAGCTCTGGACCGCGGCCCGGGGGACCATAGTTGGGAATGCTCGGATCCTCGTGCATCTGTCGGCCTATGCCGTGACCTGCATAATCCCGCACCACAGAATAGTTGTGGTTGTGGGCACAGGTCTGCACCGCGTGGGAGATGTCAGAGAGCCTGTTTCCCGGTTTTGCCTGTTCTATCCCAGCCCGGAGCGCGGCTTCTCCCGCCCGCAATAAATCGGAAACCTCCGCGCTTACCGAACCAATTCCTATCGAAGTAGCGTTATCTCCGTGAAATCCGCCCAGGATCGCCCCGACATCAACACTGAGAATGCTGCCCTCTTCCAGCCTGCGGGGACCCGGGATTCCGTGCACTACTTCTGAGTCCATGCTGGCACAAACAGTGGCAGGGAAGCCGCGATAACCCTTGAATGAGGGAACCCCTCCCGCATCCCTTATGCACTGCTCCGCGGCGGCATCCAGTTCCTCAGTCGTTGTTCCGGGACGGGCCTGAGCGACAATCCGCTGCAGCGCCTGTGCTGCCAGTCGCCCCGCTGCGCGCATTTTATCCAGCTCGCGCTCCGATTTTATGATAATCACTGCGCACCTCCAACGACAGGAAGTCGGGTCATTTCAGAAATTTCTCCAGTCTCTCATACACCTGATCCACAGTACCGGTGCCCTCGAGATTCAAAAGCAGGCCTGACTCGGCATAATAATGCACCAGGGGCTCGGTCTGCTTCCGGTATACCTCCAGCCGCTGACGAACGGTTGATTCCTTGTCATCATCGCGCTGAACCAAGTCGGTGCCGCACTCATCACAGGTCCCCAGCGACCGCGGCGGGTGAAAGACCAGGTGATAAGTCTTGCCGCAGTTCGGACAAACCCTGCGCCCGGTCATCCGGCGAATCAGCTCCCGTTCCGGGACCTCGAGGTTGACTATCAGGTGCAGCTGCATATCCAACTCCTCGAGTATGCCGTCCAGCTGTTCCGCCTGCGGAGCTGTTCGCGGGAATCCGTCCAACACGAACCCCCGGTGTGCATCCGGAGCGTTCAGTCGCTCGCGGGTGATCCCAACCACGACGTCATCCGGAACCAGCTCGCCGCGATCCATATATTGCTGGGCCTCCTGGCCCAGTTCCGTCCCGGCTTTGACCGCCTCACGCAGCATATCCCCCGTAGAAATATGAACGATATTCTGGTTGCGCGCAAGAAGTGCGGCCTGTGTCCCCTTGCCCGCTCCCGGGGGTCCCAACAATACCAGGTACATCCCTTCCTCCCTCTAGCGCATAAAGCCTTCGTACTGGCGCATGAGAAGCTGGGCTTCGATCTGCTTCATGGTCTCCAACGCGACACCAACAACGATGAGCAGGGCCGTGCCACCAAAATGAGCTCCCGGGACACCGGTCACCCCGCCGAAGAATGTGGGTAGTACGGCGACGGTCCCCAGGAATATAGCTCCGGGCAGCGTGATCCGGACGAGAATGCGGTCCAGATACTGGGCCGTCGCGCGACCCGGCCTGCGACCGGGGACGAACCCACCGTAGCGACGGATATTCTCCGCCACATCGTGCGGATTAAATGTAACTGCTGTGTAAAAATACGTAAAGAACACGATCAGCAGAAAATACAGGGCCGTGTGCAATCCCGTGCCGTAGTCCAAATGGTGCGAGATGGACTGCGCCAGCGGATGCTCAATGAATTGGGCGATGGTAGGCGGAAAGGCCAACACGCTGGATGCGAATATCACCGGAATCACACCGGCCTGATTCAGACGCATCGGTATGTGCGTTGACTGTCCCCCATACATCCTGCGTCCAATCACCCGTTTGGCATAACGAACCGGCACCCGGCGACGACCCTCCTCCACAAAAACCACACCAGCGATGACGGCCAGCCCGAGCACCAGCATGATGCCTGCGTTCAGGAAACTGACTGTGCCCTCCCGCAGGTACACTGACAGACTTATGGCCCCGTCTGGCACGCGAGACACGATACCGGAGAAAATGAGCAGCGAGATTCCGTTGCCAACGCCGCTCTCGGTAATCTGCTCACCCAGCCACATGAGGAAGATAGTACCTGCTGTCAGCGTGACCACCACGTTGGTCAGGCCAAATGCATCGGCATGGGCCAGGGCCCCGGCGCCGCGCATGAAGTAGGACATCCCGACCGCCTGAACCAGGGCCAGAACAACTGTCCCGTACCTGGTCCACTGGCTGATCTTGCGCCTGCCTTCTTCTCCCTCACGCGACCACTGCTCCAGCTTCGGCACCACCACGGTGAGAAGCTGCATGATAATCGACGCGTTAATATACGGCGTGATGCTCATGGCAAAGATCGAGAAAGAACTGAAGGCACCGCCGGAGAACATGTCCAGCAGGCCAAAAAGAGACCCTTCGGCAAACAACTGCTCCAGCGCCGCGGGGTCAATGCCCGGAACGGGCACATGGCTGCCCAGACGGAACACCAATATCATGTATACTGTAAACATGATCCTGCGCCGCAGATCAGGAACCCTGAATGCTCGGCGCAGTGTATTGATGATCTCCACCTATACCACCTCGGCCTTGCCGCCGGCTTTTTCGATCTTCTCCTGCGCCGTACGGGAGAATTTGTGGGCCCGCACCGTCAACGATACATCGAGATCACCGTCGCCGAGAATCTTAACACCGTCCCGTACATTCTTGATCAAACCTTCTTCTCGGAGCCGTTCAACCGTCACTTCTTCGCCATCCGAGAACTTGTTGAGGTCGGCGACATTGACCACGTCATATTCCTTTCGATTTGGACTCTTGAATCCGAACTTGGGCAGACGCCGATACAGGGGCATTTGACCGCCCTCAAAACCTGGGCGCACACCGCCACCCGACCGGGCGTTCTGACCGCTCATACCTCGTCCAGATGTCTTGCCCTTGCCGGAGCCCATTCCCCGCCCGACTCTCTTTCGTCGGTGCCTTGACCCGGCAGCTGGGCGCAGTTTGTGCAGCTTACTCACGACGTCTCACCTCCCTCATCACTCTGATGCAAGCAACTCCGCTACGGTCTTACCCCGCATTCTGGCCACTTTTTCCGGGCTCATAAGGCTCTTTAGACCGTTCAGAGTTGCCTTGGCTACATTAGTAGGGTTGTTCGAGCCCAGGGACTTGGTCAGTATATCACGCACACCTGCCAGTTCCAACACTGCCCGTGCCGGCCCACCAGCAATGACGCCGGTACCCTCGGACGCCGGTTTGAGCATCACCCGGCTGGCATTGAACTCGCCAATGACCTCATGCGGGATCGTTGTGCCCATCCGGGGGACGCGGATCAGGTTTTTCTTCGCCTGGTCCTTGCCCTTGTTGATGGCCGGCGGGATCTCCCGTGCTCTGCCCAATCCGACACCTACGTGGCCATCGGCGTCGCCCACGACCACAACGGTGGTGAAGTTGAAGCGTCGCCCACCCTTGACCACCTTGGCCACCCGTCGGATGGAGATCACGCGATCCTCCAGTGATTCTTCGCCGATTTCTTCTGCCAGAGTTTTCTTGCGCATAACACCCTCCCTTCCTTTCAATTTAGAAGTCCAGACCTTTCTCCCTCGCCGCCTCCGCGAGAGTCCTGACTCGACCATGATACTTGTATCCGCTGCGGTCAAAAACCACTTGCTCGATGCCTGCCTCCCGGGCCCGCTCCGCAATCAGCTCGCCCACGCTGGCGGCCTGGTCAGTTCCCGTAAGCTCGTCGTCCACCTCTGCGTCCAGGCTCGACGCCGCCACGAGGGTTACCTCATTGACATCATCTATGACCTGCGCATAGATGTGCTTGTTGCTGCGAAACACACTCAGCCGCGGCCGGTCGGGCAGGCCCCAGATCTTCTTCCTTATGCGCCTTCGCCTGCGACGGCGCTGCTCTTTTTTCGTCACTGGCATATTCCCTGTCCTCCTTCTGCCTCATTCATGCGGCCCGGTGTTGCGCACTACGTAGTAGCGACCGCAGTCTTGCCCTCCTTGCGGCGAATGTGCTCGCCGTCGTACCTGATGCCGTGTCCGTGATACGGTTCGGGTGGGCGAACGGCGCGGATCTCGGCTGCCACCTGGCCGACCTGCTGTTTGTCGGCCCCACGCACCACTATGCGGCGCTGGTTGGGAACCTCTATTTCAATCGTGTCCGCAAACTCCATCTCCACCGGATGGGAAAAGCCCACCGTGAGGACCAGCTTTTTACCCTGCATCTGAGCCCGGTAACCGGTGCCCTCTATCAGCAATGCCTTGGAGAACCCCTCGTGCACTCCCTCTACCATATTTGCCAGAAGCGCCCGGGTGAGGCCGTGCAGAGCCTTGGCTTTCCGGTCCTCGCCGTCGCGCCGCACCACGATATGGTCATCCTCCAGAGCAGCGGTTATCCCGCCGGGGATCTTCCGGGCCAGCTCTCCCTTGGGGCCACTGACAGATATAGAGTCCTCCTCGAGTGATACGTCCACTGCATCCGGAACCGTAATCGGTTTACTACCTATGCGTGACATGCCACACCTCCTCCCGCCTCATTCACCAGACGTACGCCATTATTTCTCCACCCGTCTTCTGCTCCCGTGCATCTTTATCCGTCATGATGCCCTGT
>PWGR01000126.1 GCA_003554565.1 Clostridia bacterium | reverse complement strand
TCGTCGGGCGCAGAAAGATCTTCTGCGAGGTGGGTGAATACGTCGTAATTAAGTCCGCTCTGGAAGTACAACTTCTGGTTCCCAGCTACGGTTTCTGCCCGCCCCCGCCGGAGTGCGAGGAGCTGCCGACGCGATGCGAGGAATTCCTCGAGGCACCTCCCCCGCCGCTGTTTCCTCCGCAGCCCTGGGACATCGACGACGAGTAGAGTGTCAAGGGGAGAGCCCGGGAAACCCGGGCTCTCCCGCGTGAGATCACAAATCAAGTAATTCGGCTATCGGCACTAAAGTTTTTGGTTGAAGTGCCGATGTATTTAATGGGGCAGGAGTTATACCCCGAGGCGGGGGCGGCGGGTCTCACAAAACAACTTCTCCCCGGCCGAGGCACGCGGCGAAGGCACGATCCCTTCGTCGTTCGTGGGAATCTCCCCCGCTCCCCGCCCCGAAACACGGCATACTCTCCCACTGGAGAGATGCTTTCCACGCTCCACGACGAGCAGGGAGGCTCATCCCACCCTCCCTGCTCAACTCTTGCACGATAAAATTCGAATATCAGGGAGTCCTGCAGGTAGTACAGCCGCCGCAGCTTGAGCGGGTGCAGGACCCGGCCCGGTCAGACCCAGATGAGCCGGAATGATAAAATGCGGTCACCAGCTGGCGAATATTCTCCCCGCCGCAGCCCTCACATGTCACTTCATCTTTTTTGCTTATGGGCACAAATGCAGTGAATTTCTCACCGCAATCATTGCAGCGGAAATCGTAAGAAGGCACAATCAACTCCTCCTCCCTCGCAAATCGCAGGAAAATCTCCACCGAACACGAATCATGCTCTACAATGCCTTCTTCATTATAGCTCTTTCAGCTGCATGTGAGAAAGGGAAAAGCCGGCGATGAGAGGAGGAACAATATGAGTAAGAGCAAGACCCTGCGCGCCAGAGCCGATGAGCGCGGGGCGAGGGCGATCACCGAAAACGGGGAAATTGCCATGTCTGGCGAAAACCCCAGCCCGGTCGATCACCTGCTGGCAAGCCTGGCGGGCTGTGCGGGGATCACCCTCCTGGCCATCCTGCAGAAACAGAGAGCGGAAGTCCGGGATATTCTCCAGGACCTGCGGGCTGAGTACGATCCGAACCCCTACCGCATCCGCACAATCCGGATACATTTCACCATCGACGCGGAAAACCTTACCCGCAGGAACCTGGATACTGCTCTGGACCTCATGGAAAGACACTGTCCGGTGCACGCGGCGCTGTCGCCAGAGATAGATATCGCCTACACAGCAGAGATGGCATAACCCCCCTTCAGAGGGTGGGAATATGGAAGGAGAGGAATGTTAACATGGTAAGGATCAACAGAGACGAACTGGTGCAGATATCAGTCACCGGCGACATTGCACACCCGGCGTACGGGCGCAGCCCTTACCGCGTCTCCGCCGAAGGCGAACCACAGGTGCTCAGCAGCGCCTCCGGAATAACCTATAACATCCGGGTCGGCGACAGTGCCACCCAATGGGCTGCAGATCACGTGGAGCCGGCAGTGAGCATCAAAAATCCAAAAGGCGACGGGCAGACAGGAGAAAACGCCGGCCTCAACGTTCTGGCCTGTGTCGGCAACGAGGCCCACGTGGCCTCCGGGAAGGCGGAGGGCAAAAAGGGAATCGTCACCGGCAAGCACGGCGGCGCAGAGCGGGTAATGGTGGATTTCCCGCGGGACGTGATGGAGAAGATGCTTATTGGCGATACCCTGTTGATTCGCGCAGAAGGCGTGGGGATGAAGCTGGTGGAACACCCAGCAGTGAAAGTGTTCAATCTCTCACCGCAGCTGCTTTCTGCCTGGAACATAGAGGAAGACGCAGACGTCCTCCGGGTACCGGTGACCCACAGGGTGCCCGCCGCCGTAATGGGATCCGGTCTCGGCCAGAACAATGTATACCGGGGTGACTACGACATCACGCTCTTCGATGCCCATACCGCTGATGAGTATGACCTGCACTCTCTTCGCCTCGGCGACCTGGTAGCAATAGTGGATGCAGATCATTCGTACGGCCGAATCTACCGCAAGGATGCGGTCTCCATAGGGATAGTGATCCACGGGGATTCGGTTGTGGCCGGCCACGGTCCCGGGGTCACGACGCTGATGACGGCCCGGGATGGAAAAATCGACCCGGTTATCGACCCCGAAGCAAACATCGCATCACTCATGAACCTGCGCGACGATATCTGACCCTGAGCTGATAAATGCCCCCGGTGGAAGCTACCCCACCGGGGGCGGGTCAGAAGGATCGCCAATCATGTGCCCGCTAGGACCCCTTGATTACCGCCATGGGCCGCAGGCGGGCCACTTTTCTGGTTATCCCTATCTCGGCCAGAGTCTGCACTACATCGTCAATATCCTTGTAGGCTCGAGGCGCCTCATCTCTCATCTTGCCGACCGACACGCCCCCGTAGACGACATCCCCCATCTGTCTCTCAAACTCCTTGACGTCGAACTGCTTCTTGGCTGCGGTGCGGGAGAGAACCCGGCCGGCGCCGTGATTGACCGAGAAGAAGGTCTCCTCCGTTCTCTCTGTCCCCACAGTGACAAACGAGCCTGTGCCCATGCTCCCCGGAATTATGGCGGGATGTCCCACCTCCCGGTAGCGCGTCGGGTTGTCCGGATGTCCGGGTGGTAACGCCCGCGTGGCGCCCTTTCTGTGCACGAGCATGCGCTGGCCCCGGTGCTCTTCAAACTTGGCAATGTTGTGCGCCACATCGTACACCACGTCGAGACCGAGTGCGGCGTCACCTTCCCCAAAGACCTCAGAGAAAGCCACACGCACATCGTGGGTGAGCAGCTGGCGGTTAGCGAATGCGTAATTCACGGCACAGACCATAGC
>PWGR01000281.1 GCA_003554565.1 Clostridia bacterium | reverse complement strand
TCCGGGAGCTGTTCCCGCGGGAGAACTCACCTGGGAGCGTGAGGCGGGTGCACCGCAGGGCGGTCGCAGCTGTTGAGCATGCCGATGAACTGCGGGCTCTTCGGCGGGCAAGAGCAGAGGCTCTTTGCGCCCTTAGGGCTGCCTCGACATCAGCTCGGGATGAGGAGCCGGTTCAGGTGGCACTGGTTGGAGAGATATTCACCGTACTGGAACCGGGGGCCAACATGCAGCTCGAGGATTTTCTGGGTGGACTGGGAGCGCGTGTCCACCGGGAAATCCGGATCAGCAACTGGGCGAGAGAACACATTTTCTGTGACTTTTTGCGATGGAGTCGAAAGGGTCATCGGATAAAGCGTGCTGCAGAACCGTACCTGGGACATTTTGTGGGTGGAGAGGGCCAGGCGACGGTTGGCCGGGCCGTACATTCATCTGCGGTGGTGGACGGTATTGTGCATGTGATGCCCTTTACCTGCGGTCCGGAGATCATCGCCCGTTCCGTACTGCGCACGGTTCGTCGCGACCTTGACATACCGATCTTGACCCTGGTGTTTGATGAGCACACTGCCCGGGCCGGTGTGCAGACACGGCTGGAGGCTTTTGTTGATATGCTACGGTGGCGAAAAGCACAAAGCGGAAAATCCAGGAACCGGCAGGAGAGCATCCATGACCGCCCCCGCAGCAGCATATTCGAGTAAGTCGACAAGCTTTCGCTTCAGGGATGTCGGTTGATGCTGGACTGCCGGGCCGCCGGTCACCGCCCGAAATGCAGAGATTTCTACTACATTCTATTTGTGCGAGATGTAGCATGCTGGGGCCAAAACCCGTGAGAGGTTGGACAGATTCCCACCACCCGCATCGGCGTCAGGTGATGTGCGGTGGCGAAGATCATCTGGTGTCCAGCAGTCATTCATCCCGCCCTGGAGTCGATTCATTGCGGTATGGACAGAACCGAGCAACCACAGCTGAGAAGCCTCCTTGCGGCTTCCCCCGGCAGACGTTCAGGAAGTAGGGCCGGGCTGCTGTCTAGATCTGCAGCGACTCCCGCTGGGTACCGCCGGACTCCTGTTCGTCCAGGGGTTCAGCGGCGGGATAGCTACCCAGGAGCTTGAGGAAGGCGGCCCGGTTGAGCAGTGCCACCAGGGCGTCCCGACATTGAGGTTCCTCCCAGTGGCCCAAAAAATCCACATAGAAGATGTACTCCCAGGCCCGATCGCGACGCGGGCGGCTTTCCAGTTTGGTCATGTTGATGTCCCGCTCCGCCAGCTCGGAGAGGGCAGCTACCAGCGACCCGGGCATGTGGGGAACGGCGAAGATGAGACTGGTCTTGGTCCTTTCCGCGCACACTGGGTCACCCTCACCGACGAGGAAGAACCGGGTGAAATTGTGCACCGAATCCTCGATATGCTGCCTGACGATATTGAGATCATAGGTCTTCGCCGCCAGTTTGCTGGCGATGACCGCAACGCCGTCGGTGGGCTCGGCAGCGAGGTCCCTGGCGCTGCCGGCTGTATCGTACCAGGGTACCGCTGTATATCCGTTATGATTGAGGAATCGTTCACACTGGGCCAGCGCCTGCGGATGGCTTCGGACATGGGTGATGCTTTCCGATGTGTCGGGGGTGGCCAGCAAATTATGGCGCACACGCAGCAGGATCTCTCCATGCACCTTGAGGTCGTGCTCCAGCAGAAGATCATAGGTCTTATTGATGCTGCCCGCCGTTGAATTTTCCACCGGGATTGCCCCGAGACAGGCCCGTCCCTGCATCACTGCCTGGAATATGTCTTCCAGAGTGCGGCAGGGCAGAGTATCTGCCTCGTTTGAAAAGTGCTGGTTGATTGCCTCTTCTGAATATGCGCCGTGTTCTCCCTGGAATGCGACGGTGATCATAAGAGCCTCCTGTTCGGGCACATCGCGCATGACTCTGACTGGTTGAAAGGCTGATACTTGTGTGTCTTGCTAAACATTTAAACATGTATACTGCCCGGGTGACAACCAGGTTTTTCCGAGTATCTCCGTACCTGGCTGTGACATTGTGATGAGGGGGCTGGTGCGAAGCAGGCGATGAATCTGATATCATTCATAAGCAGCAGGATGATTGTCGTCGCGTTTGTGAACTGATCGTCGGTTCCTTTGTTCAGCTTCTTCATATGTGTACTGATCTCGGTCACATGCAGCCGACGCGTTTCGGATGGTGACGATGGTAAGACGCAACGCTGCGGTGAGCCGGATGAATGAATCAGAAAGAAAGCGGTGAGAATGTGATCAGTGATCCTGCCACAATGCTCATGAGCCTTCCCGGTCTGCTCCTGGCTATAACGCTGCACGAGTTGGCGCACGGATTCGCGGCAGATGCACTGGGTGATCCCACCCCGCGAGTCAGCGGCCGTCTTTCCTTCAATCCTCTGGTCCATCTCGATCTGGTGGGAACCCTCATGCTGTTGTTCTTCCGCTTCGGGTGGGCGAAGCCAGTACCCATTAATCCGGCATATTTTCGTGATCGTCGCCGTGGAATGCTCCTGACGTCTGCAGCCGGCCCGACAGCCAACGTTCTGGCTGCAGCTTTTGCCCTGTACCTCCTTTTTCAGTTTTCCGGCCTGCAGCAGGTGGCTGCCGGTGTGATGCTCATGTGGTTTATGCAGTACAATATATGGCTGGCCGTATTCAACATGATCCCTATCCCGCCGTTGGACGGCTCACACGTGGCGGCAGCTCTCATTCCCTATCACTCGCCGCTGCGCGGTGTGATGAATATGCTCGAGCAATACGGGTGGATGATTCTGATGCTGCTGCTGATAAGTGGTCTGTTTGGAGCAATCCTGTTCCCGCTGGCGACGTACCTGCAGCGCTCTTTGATGTTCTTGGTCAGCCTTGTTGTGATATAAAGAGTGGGAGTTGATTATCGTGCAGGAGAACCACCAACGGGATGGCCTGGATCCCATGAAGTGGATTCGCGGTGCCCTGGAGGAAGCCGACGCCGCTGAAGATGAGGCAGAGTATTTTGGGGAAGTTGAGATTTCTGACGCGGTGGAGGATTTTGTTTCCAGGGCCCCGGTGGATGAGCCCTCCCTCGAGGTGCGAATGGAGTTTCTGGAAGCTGCTTCTGAGCTGCTGCAGAAGAAGGCCCGCAGTTTTGTCCGCACACCCGAGGAAGAAGAGGACCCAGACGAAATGGAGGATGCAGAACGCTCTGAACGTTTGCTGGAGCACCTTCTGGAATATCGTCGCTACCAGATGGTTGCGGAGAGACTGCAGGAGCAAGCACAGGAAATGGGCAGACGTCACAGCCGCGTGCCTCCCGAGATAGCGGAGTGGGAGGAAGCCCTGGCGGACATAGAGGGCGCGGATCTTTCCGACCTTGTCTCGGCCCTGGAGGGTATTCTGGCCGAGGATCTTTCAGAGGTACAAACCATCGAGCGGGAGACTATTACAGTATCGCAGTGCATGGAGGATATCCGGGACAAGCTGCTGAGTACAGATGGGCCGGTGGAATTTGCCAGCATTTTCCCTCTGCATCTGGGGCGCGAACGGGTTGTGGTTACCTTCGTGGCACTTCTGGAGATGATCCGCCGCCGGGAGGTAGAGGTCGCTCAGTCAGAGCGCTTCGGTCCTATATTGCTGTGGTCACAGTGAAACCAGCAGTGGGAGGTGAAAGAGTTGTTTACTGATCGCAGGAAGCAGCTGGGAGCGTTGGAGGCCAGTCTCTTCGTCGCCTCGGAGCCCATCAGCCGGGAACGTCTGTCCGAGATTCTGGAGCTGAGCCCCGAGATTGTCTCCGGGTTAATGGACGACCTGCGGGATCGGTATGAGACCGACAACAGTGGTGTGCAGTTGTTGGAGGTGGCCGGTGGCTTTCAGCTGCGGACTCGTCCCGAATATGCAAAAGTGGTCGAACGAATCCTGACTCCAAAGAGTGAACAGCTGTCGGCTGCGGCAGTGGAGACGCTGGCGTTGATTGCTTACCGACAACCGATCACAAGACCGGAGATTGAGCAGATTCGCGGTGTGAGCACCTCACATCTTCTGAGGAGGTTGCAGGGGGACGGGCTCGTTCAGGTGGTCGGGCTGAAGGATGCGCCAGGGCGGCCCAAGATGTACTCAACCACGGAGCGCTTTCTGGAGCAGTTCGGGCTTGAGAGCCTCGATTCTCTGCCGCAGCTCCCCTCCCTGTCTCCCTCGTCCACTGACGAATAGCCCGGGCGCTTCTTGCGCAGAGTATCTTGACAATATGTCGGCAATTTTTTGGTTGCTCCTCCTCATTCCGGTTTACCTGCTGGTGCACCCGTTTGAAGTGCACCTGCGCACAGATATGTCCGAAGACACTGTACGCGCGGATCTGCACCTGGCAGCGGCATCACGCCATTGGCTGTTGGGATCCTTCCAGAGTTTTCGGGGCGATGATAATTCTGGGTATGTGCAGGCTCTAAGTGATTTCCTTCCCATTGTTCGCAGATTCAAATGCGCCGACCGCGTGGATGTTCGGTTGGCGATCCGGGTCTCGGGGAGCAGCGCCGCCCGTACAGCTGTATCTACAGGGGCCACCTGGGCCGCTGTGGGTGCGTTTACGTCGGCCATGCGATCTGCTGGACTCCCCCTGGGTAAAGTCAGGGCCTCCGTGGAGCCCGACTTCGATGGGAGCTCTTTTCGCATGGATGCTCATTGCATAGGACGGATACGTGCGGGCAAGCTAATCCTCAGTCTCATGACGGGCTAGGAGGTGTGTCGTGTCCTCACATCCCATAGAATCACTATTTGCCACCACGATGGAGAGCATCCAGCATATGATTGACGTGAACACGGTAATTGGTGATCCGATAGAGACGCCGGATGGTCTCCTGATCATCCCGGTTTCCCGGGTATCGTTTGGTTTCGCCGTGGGAGGTGGAAACCTGGCAGCTCTGGTCGATGCTGCGCAGGGATCCTCGGCGCAGTCGCACGAAGGGGATTTCGGAGGGGGAAGCGGCGCCGGGGTAACCGTTCAGCCTGTGGCATTTCTGATCATCGACGAGGATGAAGTGCTGTTTCTGCCCGTCGATGAGGATAATCCCTATCTCAAACTGGCCGGGATTTTGCCGGACGTGGCGAGGGAAATCCGCGATGCGATCAACGGCGAGCAGGAGGATCCGCCTTCGTCGGTGAGAGCCTGACCGAGGGTGTGATGCTTCGTACCTGCAAGCCTACCGGGCCGAACGCTGATCGCGAACGGCCCGGCTCATTTTAGGGAGCACGTGGGTTGTGCAGGTGCTGTGCTACTCGAGATGAGCATCAATTTGCTGTTTGAGCTTCTCCTTGGCCATGGCCCCCACGAGGCGCTCAACGGGCTGTCCATCTCGAAAAAGAATCAAAGTTGGAATGCTCATAACCCCATACTCTTGAGCCAGCTCATTGTCCTCGTCAACGTCAAGCTTGGCCACGCGTACCGTCCCGTCCCACTCAGCGGCCAGTTCTTCCAGCGCCGGGGCCAGCATCCGGCATGGCCCGCACCATTCCGCCCAGAAGTCGACGAGTACGGGAACGCTTGATTCCAGTACTTCGGAGGAAAACGTGTCGGAGCTAACCTTTACCGTGTGAGACAATTCGCCTCATCCTTTCTCTTCGATCTTGCAGATGTGGACATGATACCACATCCATCCGCCGTGCAACGAGCCGATCATATATGTATGGGGTTCTGTATCCCCGGTTCTATCCATATGGTGTGCACGGGAGCTGGCACATATATATGGATGAGAGGAGGGCCGCGGGATGATCAACACGGTATGGTTGTTTCTAATTCTGATCGGAACACTGACGGCGGCGGCTCGAGGGGAAGTATCCACCATAACCCATTCGGTGATGGATCAATCCCAGGTGGCACTGGAGACCGTGTTGGGGTTTGCCGGGATGATGGTGATGTGGCTCGGAATGATGAATATTGCCGAAAAGGCGGGCCTGATCAGAGCGCTCTCTCACCTGTTTGTTCCGGTCATGCGGTGGCTCATCCCCGAAGTGCCACGTGATCACCCGGCGATGGGAACGATCCTGATGAACGTCAGTGCAAATATGTTGGGCGTGGGGGCGGCTGCCACGCCCCTCGGATTGAAGGCGATGCAGCACCTGCAGGAGCTGAATCCTGAGCCGGAACGCGCGAGTGATGCCATGTGTACCTTTCTCGTTTTAAACACCTCGGGTGTGACCCTGGTGCCTACCACCGTGATTGCGCTGAGGACGGCGGCCGGATCGGCCAGTCCCACAGAAATCGTCGGGACGGCGCTGATAGCAACGGCCTGCTCGAGTGCCGTTGCTCTTTCGGTTGATCGGCTGTTTCGCTGGTGGGGTGGGGGGAGGCGGCTGAGGTGATGATAATGCAGTTGCTCTCAGAGTGGGCCGTTCCAGTTATGGTCTGCGCAATTCCCCTCTACGGGTTTATCCGGGGTGTCCCGGTGTACGAGGCCTTCGTGGAGGGCGGGAGTGAGGGGCTGAAGATAGCTGCGCGGATTCTCCCGTACATGATTGGAATATTTGTTGCCATGGGAGTATTCAATGCATCTGGAGCAATGAATCTTTTGTCCGGCCTGTTCTCGGGTGTCCTGGAGCGCATCGGGCTTCCAGCAGAGGTGCTCCCGCTGGCCATGGTGCGCCCGCTGTCCGGCAGCAGTGCCCTGGGAATTACCGCCTCCATACTGCAGGATCATGGCCCGGATTCGTTTGTCGGTCGTCTCGCCTCCACCATGCAGGGCAGTACCGATACTACCTTCTACGTGTTGAGTCTTTATTTTGGTTCGGTCGGGGTCCGCAGGGGACGGCATGCAGCAGCCGCCGGGCTGTTGGGTGATGCGGCTGGGGTGCTTGCTTCTCTTTACGTGTGTCGATTGTTTTTCGGTTAGATGGTACAATAAACCCAAAGTTTGGCCGAAATGAATGCAGAACTCAAGGGAGGTCGAATCTTGAAACCAGAAGAAAGATTGAATGAGATGGGCCTGGAGATTCCCGAGTTGCCCGAGCCGGTAGCTTCTTATCTGCCCGGCGTCAAGGGAGGCAGCTTTCTGTTCATCTCCGGACAGCTGCCCGCTGATGATGAAGGCATACGTTATTCCGGCCAGGTGGGCACCGACGTGACGGTGGAGGAGGGGTATGCCGCCGCTCAGATGTGTGCGTTGAGATGCCTGTCTGTGATCTCGGCCGAGGTGGGAGAGCTGTCGAAGGTGAAGAGAGTGGTCAAGCTCACAGGCTTTGTCAGTTCTGGTCCTGACTTTGTCGATCACCCCAAGGTTGTGAATGGGGCATCGGACCTGCTGGTTGAAGTTTTTGGCGATGTGGGCAAGCATGCCCGGGCAGCAGTGGGCATGTCCAGCCTACCTCTCGGTGCGGCCGTAGAGGTGGAGATGATTGTAGAGGTTGACTGAAAGAGGACCTCAGATGGTGCAGGGCATCCGGCTCGACAAATTCCTCGCCGATGCGGGAGAAGCTTCACGACGCCAGGCAAAGGAAATGATCCGGCGTGCAGTTGTTAAGGTGGACGGTCGGACAGTCACTGAGCCGGGAATGCGGATCGACCCGCGGCAGAGTACGGTGAGCATTGACGGACGCAGGATTTCAACGGAGGTAAAGCAGGTATACATCAAGATGCACAAACCAACTGGATACATAACGAGCACTGATGATCCAGAGGGACGACCGACCGTGATGGATCTTCTCCCGGACGATTTGCCACGGGTTTTCCCGGTGGGGCGTCTGGATTATCACAGTGCCGGACTGCTTTTTCTGACGAATGACGGTGACTGGGCTCAGAAGGTGGCCCATCCCGCGGCCAGGGTGTGTCGCGTCTACGAAGTGTGGGTGCAGGGAGAGCCGGAAGCCTGTGTCCTGCGTGACCTTCGCCGGGGGATCCGGTTGGCCGACGGTCCTGCCGCATTTGACAGGGTTCAGGTTCTTTTTTGGGAAAATTCCGGGCCGGAAAAGAGAGCAAAACTCAGGGTAGTGCTTCGGGAAGGCCGGAATCGCGAGGTCCGACGCATGCTGGCCACCGTGGGTCACCCGGTCATCGATTTGAAACGTACAGCCCTGGGAGAGGTTGATCTCGCGGACCTGCGCCCGGGGCATTGGAGATACATGACAAAAGAGGAGATACGAGTCTTTCGGTGAATTGATCTGCGGCAGGTTCACCGGCGGAAAGGAGTGTTCAGATTATGCCCGATCGGGCACTTGTGGTGATTGATATGCTGCGCGATTTTGTTGATCCAAACGGCGCTCTGTATACCGGCGAGGCCGGGCGTGAGATAGTGCCTGCACTCACAGGATATCTCGAGAGGGCGCGAGAGAGGGGAGACCTGGTCGTTTTTCTCTGTGACAGTCATCTTCCCGATGATGCGGAATTCGAGAGGTTTCCTCCTCATTGCGTGCAGGGAACCCCGGGTGCGGACATAATACCCGAGCTGGAGCCGGCCGACGGGGAACTGATAATTCCCAAGCGGAGGTACAGCGGCTTTTTTGGTACTGATCTGGATACTGCACTCAGGGAGAAGGAAATTGATACTCTGGAGCTCGCCGGGGTTTGCACAAACATATGTGTGCTGTACACTGCGGCGGATGCGCGAAATCTTAACTATGAGGTTCGGGTTTACTCCGATGCGGTGGCCGGCCTGTCGGAGGAGGCCCATCGGTGGGCACTGCAGGAAATGAAGCATACCCTGGGCTGTTCCGTGCTGTGAAGAGGAAGTCCCGGTTGGATAGGAGGAGGCTGTGACGGGTAAGAAGATGGGCTGCGGTGCTGATAAACTCAATGAATTCAGGACATTTGAGCAGGTCCGGAGATTTTCCCTCGATTCGGACCGTCCCTTTCATTCAGCGGAGCATGCTGAGATCGCGGCGGGTTACACCACCGACATCTACTTCGTAAAGACTCAGGAGATGATGCATCACCTGGACCTCGAGGATGTCGAAGTGGTTGCGGAGATTTTCCCCGGAGACTCCGGGGTATTCTGCGGTGTTCAGGAAATGATGCAGCTGCTCGGTGGACGCGTTGAGAGCATGTGGGGCCTTCCGGAGGGCGCGGAGTTCGAACGAAAGGAAGTGGTCGTCCGCATACGCGGTCGTTACGGTGAGTTTGGAATGATGGAGACGCCGATTCTGGGAATGCTCGCTTCTGCCAGCGGTTGGGCGAGCAGGGGGCGTGAGGTTAAGGAAGCTGCGGGAGAAAGGACTGTGGTATGTTTCGGAGCGCGCCACGTCCACCCGGCTGTGGCGCCGGTGATGGAACGCGCCGCTATAATCGGTGGTATGGACGGCTGCAGCTGCATCCTTGGTGCGAAGCTCCTTGATAGAAACCCCACCGGGACTGTCCCGCACGCAGCCATAATAATCGCCGGTGACACCGCCAGAATTGCACGTGCTTATGATGACTTGATGCCGGACGAAGACGCACGAATCATCCTGGTAGACACCTTCAAGGATGAAATAGAAGAGAGTCTTCGTATAGCGCGGGAACTCGGTGAGCGGCTGAATGCCGTGCGCCTCGACACTCCTTCGGAACGCGGCCGGGTGACTCCGGATCTTGTGCGGGAGACACGGGCCAAACTGGACATTGAGGGCTTTGATCACGTCAAGATATTTTGCTCCGGCGGCCTTGATCCCGATACGATGCGTGCTCTGTCCGGGGCTGGTGCCGACGGCTTTGGAGTGGGCAGCTATGTGGCCGGTGCGCCGTCCATTAACATGACCATGGACCTGAAAGAAGTTAATGGCAAGCCCGTGGCCAAACGTGGGCGCCTTCCAGGGGTGACTGAGAATCCCCGGCTCGAGCGGTTGCTGTGATTGGTTTTTCCGCTTCGCCATCATCATCCGCACAGAAAGAGCGGCACCTGAATGCGGTGCCGCCCAGGATTGGTCGAGGTGTCTATGTTTACATCCGGATGGTTGGTCAGTCTTCCTCCAGCTCAATGGCTTCCGTGGGGCAGGCCTCGATTGATTCCTCGATGGCCGAGCGCAGGTCTTCCGAGGGGTTCTCTTCGATGACGTAGGCGAGCCCGTCATCCCGGAGTTCGAACACATCGGGACAGATCGTTTCGCATATTCCGTCGCCTATGCACAGATCGTGAATAATGATCGGTTTGATGGTGAATCCCTCCTCGAGTGGTGATTTTGATCAACATCCCAATTAATTCTACTCGCGAGATTTTGTCGCTGTCAAGAAGAGTGGAAGTGGCGTCGTTCACGGGTGCAGGGGACTTTTCCGATACCAGTGGTGTGGGGATTGATTCGATGGGATTCATCGTTTCGATCTTGTGATTTTCGGCGGCAGTTCTGCATTGTATGGCTTTGCTGTCATTCATTCTCGCGAGTAAGGTGTGAAGGGAGCGATGGATTGTGCGCATATCACGGGTCGTGGCCCTGATCGTCGGAGTACTGATCCTGTGTCTGTTCTCCAGCTGTGCGGAATCGACTGACGATGACCCGATTGAGGAAGAGAATGAAGCACCTTCAGAGGATGACAACGTCATGCAATATCCGCTGACAGTGGTCGATGACATTGGCCGCGAAGTGAAGATAGAGCGCAAGCCGGAGCGGGTGGTCTCCTTTGACCCCGGGGCGACAGATATCCTGCTCTACCTGCAGCTGCACCCCCACGTGGTGGGTGTAGATGACTACAGCAGTCTCCCGGATGAGATGAGCGGGGTGCTGCGCCTGGGCGGGGCGGTCAATCAGGACATGGAAGGTATCACTGAATTGGAACCGGATGTCGTGTTTACCATTGACGGCATGGATGAAATGATGTCTGATCTGGCCGAGCGGGATATCACTACTGTGGTGCTGGATCCGGAATCGTTCGCTGATATTGTGGATAATGTTCATCTGGTTGCTGAGGTGATGGGAACTGTTGATCGGGGGCAGGAAGTGGTGTCCGATATGGAGGAGAAGGTCGGGCACATCTCTGAGATTACCGGGGATCTGGGCGAGGAAGACCGACCGGTGGTTTTCTACGAGGTGTGGCCTGATCCTCTGATGACGGAGGGCGGAGAATCACTGATCGACTTTCTGATTGATTCCGCTGGCGGAATCAATGCAGCCGGTGATGCTGCTGGAGCCTGGGTCGAGTTTTCTCACGAGGCCCTCATGGAAATAGATCCCGATGTGATCATAACTCCCTTCAGTGATACCGTGACCGAGCTGCAGAGAGGTGATCGGGCTGGATGGGAAGAGCTGACTGCCGTGCGAAACGAGCGCTTCTACCGGGTAGAGTCGGGGGTTTTCGGTCGCCGGAGTCCGCGTCTGGTGGAGGGACTGGATGAGGTGGCCCAGATTCTGCACCCCGATCTCTTTGAGTGAACCAGTACTGGATGGTTCAATCCCGATAGCTGGGCCGCATACCGCGGTGTCACCTGACATAGCAATTTGTCGAGGTGAGGACAATGGAAGACAGATACCCGGCTCACTGGCGACAGTGGGCACGACGACGCCCCGGCCCGGCCCCTGCGGGCTTCGCCCGTTTCCTTCGGTCAAGAATCTTTCAGATGGTGGCAATGATGATGCTGGTATCGTTCGCCGTTGCGGCCGCGGTGGTTATCGGGGCTCCCCTGACCGACCTTGGGGACCTCGATGCCTGGAGTTTCTGGCTGCAGGAGGCAGGTACTGCGCGGGAGGCCGCCAGCGCCGTACTGCTCGGCCATAATACGACAGTCACCCTGGCGTTGGTGAACCGGCCCCAGGCGGAGGACGTGGTGGTGTTGGTGGACGGGCGGAAGGTGGCCGCATTTGACGACTGGAAGGTGGAGCTGCCCGTTTCCGAGGGCGACACCATTTCGGTCGAAGCTGTGGACGGAGCGGAGCCAGTGAGGATCAGGCTCGTCGCTGCACGTGGAGTAAGCAAGCCTCCTCTGGGTAGTGAGTGGTCCGTGATCTCAGGAGAAAAGATCCTGGCAAGTGTAACAGAGCAACAATGACGAAGAGAGGTGGATGGCCTTGAAGAAGTGGTATCCGCAGGAATGGCAGTTTACTGTAGAGGTCGTGCGCGTGGGCGGGCGAGATGACCCGTAGGATTGTCGCATCGGTCTCGAACCTGGTGATGCATTTGCCTTTGAGTATGCCTCCCCGACGGATTTCTGCTGCAAGTCCATGCTGCAGCCGTTCTCTCTCTGCGAGGCAGTGCGTTCCGGGGGTGATCTGCGAAATCTGGGAGGGGCGAGCAAGACCGGTACAGCATTCTGCTGTCCGGATGGGGTGGTCTGGTTTCACCTGCAGGGCGAGCAGGTGGAGCAGCCCCATTAGACCGGGCAATCTTGCCTCAATTGTCATCGAGTGAGTATAATCTAGGGGAGTGTCAACTGTACTTTGAGGGTGACAGATGACTAATCACGATGGTGTGCCACTGGAAAATGAACTTATAGCCGATGACCTGATCATCTCGAACTCTTTGAGATCTTTCTCATTATCTGGTCGCTTCCTCTCCCACCTTCCTGACGGGGAAGCCCTGTTTGATGAATTTGCGGGTGGTTTTCGCCCACCAAATGTTGCGATAGACGGGCCGGCCGGTGCTGGCAAGTCCACGCTGGCACGCCTGTTTGCTCACCAGGCGGGTCTCCGTCACGTAGATTCCGGTGCCATGTATCGGGCCGTGACCCTGATCGCCACTGAACGGGGATGGACCGGTACTTCAGGGCAGGAGGACTACCTGGCCGGTATCGCCCGCGAGATTGACATTGAATTTTCCCCGCATTCTGAGCGGGGCAATCGTGTGTTTCTTGCGGGACAGGACAGGACTGAGGCCCTCCGGGGTGCAGGGGTTGAGAGGCTGGTATCAGTTGTGGCCCGAATGCCAGAGGTCCGGAGGATTCTGGTGGACAAGCAGAAACAGATGGCCCGGGCCGGAGGGGTGGTCATGGATGGCAGAGACATCGGGACCTGCGTTCTTCCCTCGGCCGAGATGAAGATATAC